>DUQT01000075.1 GCA_012837655.1 Actinomyces sp.
GATGGGGGATAGCCTCTCGACAGCGGTGCAGGCTTCAGACTTGGAAGCAGGGGACTGGGTGCGCTGGTGCCGCCAGGTGATTGATGCGCTTGGACAGATCTCTTCGATGGCTCCCGCGCCGCTTAGAAACACTGCGCGTATGGCCCAAGATGCGATTCGACGCTCTGTGGTCGCTTTGGCGGAGGCCTCATAGTGGCGTTGTGGGAAAATGCGATTGTACTGCCAAAACGCAGGCGCTGGTGGGACTACATTGAACTGGTGATCGCAGCGGTTTTGATGTGGCTGTCATTTCCAGACCAAAACCTGTGGTTCATGATCTTCCCGTCAATAATGATCTTTATTTCCGTGCTGGATCGATCGCGAGCCGGCCGGGCCACCTGGTACGGATTTATTTTCGGCCTGGGATTTTTCCTGGCTCACATTTGGTGGGCAACAGTGTCCGTGGGAAGCTATTTGCCGTGGTTCGCACTGGCCACAGCGCAGGCAGTCTTCTTCGCATTCTTTGGCCTATCTGTAGCGTTAGTGCGACAGATCAACATTGTTCGCCGGTCACCGCTGCTGTACGCGCTGATTATCGGAGTTCTTTGGGTCGGCGTTGAACAGATCCGCGGACGCATCCCGTTCTCCGGATTCCCGTGGGCGTACGTCGCGTATTCACAGGTAGATTCACCGTTGCGAACCTTGGCGCCGTGGGGTTCCGAGGTCGCAATTGGGTTGGCTGTAGTCACTTCAAGCGTTCTGATTCGACGTGCACTCAGCCTGGTTCCCGCCCATGAAACTAAATGGTTCTGCCGTCCACTTTCAGCACTGTTGGCTGGAGCAATCGTTGTCGCCCCCATGGCTTTGACGCTTCCAGCAAATGCTGAGGACGGCAGTTTGCGGGTTGGGATTATCCAAGGAAACATTGAGCTTCCCGCGGAACAAACATTCTCTGAATACTTGAAAGTAACCCGCAACCACGCCGAAACGACCCTTAACGCACTGGATCAGGGCATGACAGCGGACGTCATCGTCTGGGGTGAAAACTCTTTGGATCGAGACCCACGCACCGACGAAAAAGCCGCAAAAATCTTGACGCGGGTTGCCAGGCGTGCGGGTGTTCCCATCATCGTTGGCGTTATTCGTTACGAGGACTATGTTCGCTACAACGAGTCACTCGTTTGGTATCCAGACGGTTCTGTGGGGGATGTGTACACGAAACAGCTCCCAGTGCCATTCGGTGAATATATTCCCTTCCGCGAATATCTTTCCATCCTGTCTAAAGACACTGCGAAGGTGAGTGTCGACATGTTGCCCGGCACCGAACCCGGCATTGTCCACGTAGATTTGGGCGGAGGAGAGCTCACCGCAGGAATCGGCATCTGTTTCGAAGCTGCCTACGAGGATATTTTCGCTGAAGCCACGCGCTTGGGCGGCAAGGTCCTGATAGTTCCAACCAATAACTCTTCGTTTGGCTACACAGCGGAAGCCACCCAGCAGCTCCAGATGGTTCGCCTGCGCGCAATGTCGCTTTCACGCAGTGCCATGCAGGTTTCCACTAACGGCGTTTCAGCTATCGTGCGCCCAAACGGAAGCATGCGTTCAGTAACCGGACTGTATGAGTCAGCTTGGCGCGTAGAAGATATTCCACTGCGTACATCGCTCACGTTTTCCGCGAAATACGGCCATTACGTGAATGCAGGCGCAATGGGACTTACTATCGCACTGTTCCTCCTTGGAGCCGTGCGCACGTTCCAGCGCAGGCACGACCTTAGATTCGCACAGTCTCTTTAGAAAGTTTAGATAATATAGAAAACCCCGCTTTCATATACGATCGCACGAAAGCGGGGTTTGGTAGGCCGGGGCCTTTCAGTAGGTTGGAGCCTCAAGCCTTTTCGCCAGTTAGGCACGAAACGCGGCCGTTTGTTGATCAGCTTTTTCGCCAGTCAGCCGCGATATGTGCCCGTCGGTCAATTAGCGGCGGTAGGCCACACCGTCACGCAGCTCGCCGCGACGAAGAACCTCGAGCTGTTCCTGTAGCAAGACCTCAAGTTCTTCCTCTGAACGACGTTCCAGGAGCATGTCCCAGTGCGTGCGCTGCGGCTTCTTGCGTTTCTTTTCCTCAGGCTCAGCCTCACCAAGGTACTCAGCCTTTGCGCCACATTTGCATTCCCACGTTGCCGGAGGCTCAGAATCCGCAGACATCGTCACCGCGAAAATATGTCCGTTCTGGCACTGGTAACGCCTCTGAAGGCGGTCAGCAAAAACAATGCCATCTTCAGTCTCTAAAGATTTTGCGCCGAGCTGCATGCCTCGTAGTGCGCGATCAGCCATCGTTCAATCCTTCCTAAGTGGTCCAGTTCGTCTTGATTGTATGAGGGCGATGTTGGGGTACTGTCAGAAAACTCGGCTTTCTGCCGGAGCCCACAACCGGTTAGAGGCGTAAAATAGCCAGAAAGCGAGGGGTCCCGCCAGAGAGCCGTTTCCGCATTCCACTGACCTAATGCCGATAATGTACATTATGTCAGTTTTATTCACAGGGTTGTAACACCACAACCATCCGTTTTATTCCCACCCACTCCCCTTAATCCAAGCTGTGGTCTGTGACTGCAGGACTGGTATGTAATAGATACTGTCGACGCATACAAAGTTCACGATCTTTTGGAGGTTCTCATGATCTATCTAGATGTGCGCACGCCTGAAGAATACGCTGAAGGCTACGTCCCCGGCGCTATCAACATTCCGGTTCAGACTCTGGTCGAAGACGTTGAGTCTCAGATTTCAGATAAGTCCACCGAGATCCAGGTTTACTGTCGCTCAGGCGCTCGTGCCGAGGCGGCGAAGCAGGCGCTAAACTCCCTTGGTTACTCCAATGTCACGAACCAAGGTGGCATTTCCTGGTGGGACGGCGAGCTCAACACCGGCATGCAACCGTAAAATCACCACCTTTAGGGGCGTCTCACTAGCCGGACGAAAACTTGGGACAGTGGGGCGCCTCCCTACACTTTTTGCATGAGTTCCAAGACAACTGAAAGCAAGTCCAACACCTCAGCGCAGGGCAACTCCCCTAGCAACACTGAGGTTGAATCCCGAACCACCTCTGCAGGTTCCAACACGTCAGCCGCTGAGGAAAGGTCTGCAAAGATTGCAGTCACCATCTTCCCGCTGATCATTATCGTCGCGTTCCTTTTCGCATTCATTACGCCTGAAACCGTCCAGCCGTTCGCCGGATACGTCACGCCAGCACTTGGCATCATCATGTTCGGCATGGGCCTCACTCTGACTGCGCCCGACTTCAAGATGGTCGCAAAGCGTCCACTTCCGATCCTCATCGGCGTTGTTTCTCAGTTCGTGATTATGCCCCTCCTTGGCGTCGCCCTTGCTTGGGCCTTCGGACTTCCGCCCGCCCTCGCAGCAGGCGTGGTCCTTGTCGGATCCGCGCCCGGAGGAACGTCCTCGAATGTCATTTCCTACCTTGCAAAGGGTGACGTGGCGCTTTCGGTGACGATGACGACAGTGTCTACGCTGCTCGCTCCGATTTTCACTCCCCTGCTTACGCTGTGGCTTGCGGGGTCGTGGATGGACGTGTCTGCGTCAGATATGGCCCTGTCCATCATCAAGATTGTTATTATCCCGGTTGCGGCCGGCCTCGTTGTTCGCTACGTCGGCGGTAAGTACGTCAAGAAGTTCCTGCCCGCCATGCCGTGGATTTCAGTTATCGGCATTGCGTACGTCGTTATGGCAGTCGTTTCCGGGTCCGCAGATAAGATTGTCGAGGCCGGTGCTATCGTCCTGATCGTCGTAGTGCTTCACAATGGTCTGGGCTATGCCCTGGGATACCTGGTCGCTTACTTGACGGGCTCGAACCGTGCAGCGGCTCGTACGACGTCCGTTGAGGTTGGTATGCAGAACTCGGGTCTGGCAGCTGGTCTGGCAACTCTGCACCTCTCCCCCGAGGCCGCTTTGCCTGCCGCTGTGTTCTCCGTGTGGCACAACATTTCCGGTGGCCTGTATGCCTCCCTGTTGCTTCGTTTAGATGCGCGTCGCGAACGGCGCGAGGCCGAAATTGCACAGGCAGTAAATTAGGGGTAAAACAACTCTAATAAAACCGGCAAATTGCCTATGTTTTCCTTATTTTCATTGCTCTCTTGCGGACTGCTAGTTATGGTTGAATTCTCGGTGATTTCCACTCGGGTGTCACCTGTTCCTACAACATTAGGCAGTCAAGAAAATAATGAGTATCAGACTCCGCAGTACCGCGTTAGCTGCAGGCGGCGCTCTGGTTGCATCAATGATTGGTGCTACAGCGCTCCCTGCGGTAGCCGACGAATCAATAGAGTTGTCTAGTGAGCCTGTAACGGTTGAATGTGATTGGGACTGTAGCCAAGACGAGCTTCAGACCCTTATCAACGACGCAGGCACAACTCCAACGACCATCGTCTTGGGCTTGATCGACACATACCTCACTGAGACGCTCGTGATACCAGAGGGCTCCGACATCACCCTCCTAAATGCGCCTATAGACATTCCTAACTATGTGAATGACACTGGTTTGACCCGAGAAGATGGGTTCACCGGCAGACTTATCCACATCCAGAAGGGCGCAAAACTCACCTTAGACAGCAACGAAAAAGGCTTGGGCACGACAGTTGTTCGAGCTCGTGGCGAATGGGTCGAGGGTGCAAGCCACCAGCCATCGATCTACGTCGAGGGTGAGCTGGTCATGGAGAAGGGACGCGTGGAAGGGGCGCGTAAACTTCAGTCGATGTGGCAAGGAGCCATCACCGTTCGTGGTGAAGATGCGAAGTTGGTCCTCAATGGTGGAACAGTAACGGATAACCACCGCATGACGGGCAAGCCTGGCTCAGTTCAATACGGAGCCGGAAATATTGCCTTGGATCGCGGAGCGACCATGGTGATGAACGGTGGAGACGTATCTGATGGACTCACCGAGCGTAACCCTGGTTCATACGGTGAAACTGGCGGAATTGGTGTATTTAATGGGTCTCACCTAACTGTTAACGGTGGAACGATCAGTGGCAACCGCGGCTGGAGCGGGAACATCGGTGTTTTTAGCTGGCTGTCAGACAATGAGTTTGATGCGGCCGAATCGCTTCGCTCTACCGTTGAGATCAACGGTGGCGAAATAAAAGACGGCTATGCCGAATTTGGCGGTGGTGGTGTCAGCATCTTCGGTAACGGCGACGTGACCATGAACGATGGAACCATCACTAACAACACAGCAAACAACGGTGGCGGCGTAAACGCTATGGACCTGTATGTCTGGGGCGCAGATAACTCGTGGCAAGAGGTCCCGGGCGACGGTAAGGTAAACGGTTATTCACCTGAAGAATGGACCGAGATCTCCCCTGGTGGCTTCACCATGAATGGTGGAACGATTAGTGACAACGGCGCCTACCGCACAGGTGGTGGGGTCAACGTTGTGGCAAATGGTGTGAAGCTACTTGGCGGCACTATTGAAGGTAACTGGGCCAACAGTCAGGGCGGTGGTCTATACGTTGCAACAAGGTCATATACCACCCACGTGCAGAACGCACTTGTTACAGAGAACTATGCTGAACCCGTAGGTGGCAAGGTGGCTAAGGGTGGTGGCATCTGGTTGTGCCCGACTGGAGATCTGACAATGCACGTCACCGATGGTGGCGCGATCTTCGATAACCAGGCTCCGACCCCTAGCAACGGTGAAGACTACTATGGCGCAGATTTTGCGCACGATAACTATGGAACCGTGAACCCAGCAAAGCTCAAACTTGATTCGCTGATGCTCGGTGGTGGTAGCACGGCCTATTTCAAGGACGGCGGCACTAGTAGCCCTCGCTACAATCCTGACAATCCAGGGAAGCAACAGATTTTCCAGGATCCCCCAGCAGATCCTATCGAGGGAGACCCGAACCTGGATCTCAACAACGTCGAGTACCGAAAGACCCTGCAAAATGCCGGATTAATAAACGTTGTCGGCTCAGAGGATGCAAAGACTCAAGCAGCTGCTTGGGCCAGTTTGATCATAACGGGTAACACAGCACCCCGTGGTGCAGGTATCGGATCGAATGGCGAAGTTGTCTTCGGAACCCCGGGTTCCACTGAAATTTCAGTTTCGAAGGAATGGAAGGAATCTGATGGCGACGAACTTGCTGAAGATCTGCGATTCCCTGTCAAGGTACAGCTCCAAGCCAACTTTGTAGGTGAAGATACGAAGTTCAATATCGGCAATCCGATCATCTTGAATGAAAACAACAACTGGACCTACAAGTTCACCGACCTTCCCACAGCAAACCAGGGAAAGATTCTTGAATATTCAGTTGTCGAGGACGTTGACGGACTTCCAAGCGAGAAGATCGTCGCTGACGTGCAACCCGCTCTAGAAAGTGACGGGACTTTCATCGTTACCAACACCCTTGAGCTGATAAGCATTCCAGTAGAAAAGATCTGGGAAGGCGGCGATGAGGGCGATCGTCCCGAATCTGTCACAGTGGAGCTTCTGCGCGATGGCAAATCGACAGGTCAGACTATTGAGCTGAATGCAGAGAACGGTTGGAAGGCTGAGTTCACGGACCTGCAGCCCTATAGGGCTTGGAATGCCGAGAAACAGGCATTCGATGAATACGTCTACAGCGTCGAAGAGGTTGGTGTAGCCAACTATGAGGCTGAAGTGACTGGTAATCAGGTTGATGGATTCACGATTACAAACACGTTCACTCCTCCCTCGACCCCGTCGGAGCCGACTGAGCCAACCACGACACCGTCGGAGCCGAGCGAGCCGACGACAACGCCTGAAACTCCTGAGGAGCCTGGCCTTCCCAAGACTGGAACCAATAC
>DUQT01000076.1 GCA_012837655.1 Actinomyces sp.
AGTGGTTCAACACGAGGTCTAGGCAGACTGCCAGACCGCGATCGTGAGCGGCATCAACGAACCGGCGGAAAGCGTCTGGACCGCCGTAGGTTTCCTGCGTTGCATACAGGCTGACTCCGTCGTACCCCCACCCGAACTCACCGGGGAACGCAGACACTGGCATGACTTCAACTACGTCAACGCCCAGGTCAACCAGGTGATCCAGCTTCTCAATCGCGGAATCTAGCGTTCCATCTTCAGTGAACGTGCCGATGTGAAGCTCATAGAAAACCTTGCCCAGCTGGCTACCCGCGTCATAGGTAGACCGAGCCGGGGGTGTCCACGTCATCGACGCGGCATGCACACCGTCCGGGCGGCGCAGCGCGCGCGGATCCGGTACAGGGTCGCCTCCATCAATTGAATAGCTGTAGCGCACACCATCGGCCAGTTCCTCGGGGCTAACCCACCAGTTGCCATAGCGTTCCATTTCGAGTTGGCGAGCCTCGCCCTCGTCGACAATATGAAGCGTTACTGAACTGGCTTTGGAAGACCACACGGGTACGCGACCACGGCCAGGCGTGTTTTCAAAAGTTTCGTGAAGTTCGGTCACAAAATCAACCTTCATTAGCGTTGCGAAGTACGGCTACCGGATACTGATCGAGGATGTCTTCGACGTGGATGTCTCCGCCGTCAAAGTGATTGCCTGTGAACACGTCGACCCAGTGGCCCTCAGGTAGGACCACGGAGGTGTCGCCCCAACCGCCGATTTCTTCAAGCGAAGCGGCGCGACGAACGGCAACGGTCATAACCTGCGGGGACGAATCGTACGTGCGGGCATACGCAATGCAGTGTTCAGACGAGGTCGGAAGCGGCTCGTAGCCGGCCTTCGCGGACACGAAAACTTCCGGCAGATCACGACGCAAACGCAGAAGCGTCGCGGTGATCATCATCTTCTCTTCATCCAGGGTCTTTGGCTTGGCCTCGTCCAGGTGATTCAAGAGCTCCTGCAAAGCAGCGAAGTCAACCGGGCGGCGGTTATCCGGGTCAACCAGGGAAGTCCTGGTAATTTCGGTGCCCTGGTAGACGTCGGCAACGCCGGGTAACGTGAGCTGGATGGCCTTCATAGGAAGGATCATCGTGCGAATCAGGTCCTCGTTGGAATCGCACCACTCATCAAGCAGTTCGCGAATCTCGGCGTTCTTGATGATCTCGACTGCGAAGTTCAGGAAGTCCTCTTCACGCTGCGTGTCCTGGTTTGTCCAAGACGTCCATTCCTTCTGCTCACGGATTGCCTTCGTCAGGTATTCACGCAGGCGATCCGGCGTGATGCGGTCCGTGCGCGCCCAGGTTCCAACGATGGTTTGCCACATCATGTTTTCAGCGCGACCATCAACATTTGAAGGACGGAAGCTTGAGCTGATCAGGCGAAGCTGAGTGATCAAACTCGTCCAGTCGGTTGCCCGCTGCGACAGCAGGGAGATGCGTGCGCGCACGTCCTCACCACGCTTCGTGTCGTGCGTGGTTCCACATGTCATGGTTGCTGGCCAACCGGACTGCAGTTTCTGTTCAAACGCGTGGAAGCGGTCAATATCCAGGCTGAACACCTCCGGCGTTGATCCGACTTCATTCAGCGAAACCATGTGCGTCCAGCGATAAAACGCGGTGTCTTCAACACCCTTCGCTTGAACAGCACCACAGATCTGCTGGAAGCGGACGATCACTTCGCGGCGGCGCTCATCGGTCTTGTCCAGGCCAGCTGAACCGATCTCATCACCCAAAACCAGCGCGACGATGACATCCATCGTGTCGGAAAGGTCATCATCCAGTTTTGCGCGTGCCCGATCAGCGGCCTCCTCAACCAGGCGCCTAGTGAGCGCGGGCGCCGGCTCGGACGGAATCACGTATCCGCGGTAGCGATCAAACTCAATCACGAGCTGGCGCAAACAGTCGATCAAGCTGCGGAAAGTGTGATCCCGCAGGCGAATGTCTTCCTGACAGATCGTCCAAATCAGCGAACCAACGCGGCGAACCTCTGCAGAAAGTGAAGTATCAATAATCTGCGCCTTGGCCTCCGCAATTACCTGCGGAAGCGAGGACGGTGAATCTCCCGTCAGATTGTGCATAATCGCGCCCAGCGGCATTGAGCCAGCCGGTTCCGTCAGCAACGCATTCAGACGCCACGCGGTGTCATAGCCCGTCGTGCCAGCAACCGGCCAGTCACTGTCGAGCTCCTCTTCGCCCTCAAGAATCTTTTCAGCGACAATCCACGCACCGCCGGTTGCATCGGACAGGCGACGGAAATATTGCGTCAGGTTTGCAAGTCCGTCTGGATGGTCGACGCGGAATCCGTCAATGTAGCCGGCGTCAAAAAGTTCAAATAGGAGGGCGTGCGTGGCTTGGAATACGTCCTCTTGCTCGATACGCAGTCCGGCCAGGGTGCCCACGTCGAAGAAGCGACGGTAGTTCAGTTCTTCATCCGCGACCTTCCAGTGCGCCAGGCGGTAGGGCTGACGTTCAATGAGGACGGAGAGGGGCAGGGACTCGGTGCCCTTTGCAACTGGGAAAACGTGGTCGAAGTAGGTTAGTACCCACTGCTCGCCGTACTGCGGCTCGGTGGGAATGACCATTTTCGTCAGTTCGATCTCCTGGTCAGCCAGGACCTGCCCGATTCGCTTACCCAAAATGGGCATCAGGATCTGGTTATCCAGGTCGACATCAAACCAGTTTGCGAACGCGGAATCCGCCCCGTGCTTCAGCACCGACCACATCGCCTTGTTGTGCCACACCGGAGTCGGCACCGCCATGTGGTTGGGAACAATGTCAACTATTACGGACAGGCCCAGCTCGTGGGCCCTGTCAGAGAACGCTTCAAACCCTTCGCGGCCGCCCAGTTCCTTGGACACGTGCCGATGATCGACAACGTCGTAACCGTGATTGGATCCCGGCGCGGCCTGCAGGATAGGGGAGACATAAACGTCCGTCACACCCAGATCCACCAGGTATTCCAAGACCCCCTGCGCCTTCTCGAAGGTGAAATCGGGTGTCAGCTGTAGCCGGTACGTCGACAGCGGGGTGCGCCGCCCGGGTGCTGGTAGATGTGAGTGATCAGGGTTTGTCATTATGCTCCTTCTCGAGGACTCATCAGAATCAAGATTGATCGGGAAGTGACAGGAATCTTGTCCGAAGCTGCATACTTCGTTTCGTCACTGTCATCAGCAGTGTTGACAACGGTGTCCCATTCTTCACCGTAAGTCTTGTCCGGAAGTTGGAAAGTGACGTCTTCGGGGGACGCGTTAAAACAGAGGATGAAGTCATCATCCACGATGCGACGTCCACGCTCGTCGGGTTCTTGGATCGCATTACCGTTTAGGAAAATCATGGTCGAACGTGCCCAAGCCTGCTCCCATTCCTTCTCGGTCATGTGTTCCCCGGTAGGGCTGAACCATTCGATCTCGCCCAGGTCAGATTCGCCGCCGCGCTCTGCGGAACCCTTGTAGAACCGGCGACGCCGGAAAACGGGGTGGTCGTGGCGAAGCTGGAGGATGCGATTGGAGAACTCAAGTAGTGCTTCTTGATCCTCATCCAGCTCCCAGTTAATCCACGAGAGCTCATTGTCCTGGCAGTAGGTGTTGTTGTTACCCTGCTGCGTGCGTCCCAGCTCATCGCCGTGCGAAATCATTGGAACACCCTGTGAAACTGCAAGCGTTGCAAGGAAGTTGCGGTGCTGGCGCAACCTTAGCCGCTTGATTTCGGGGTCGTCCGTGGGGCCTTCTACGCCGTGGTTCCATGACCGGTTGTTTGATTCACCGTCATTGCCGCCCTCACCGTTGGCTTCGTTGTGCTTTTCGTTATATGAAACGAGGTCGCGCATTGTGAACCCATCATGGGCGGTTACAAAGTTGACCGATGCCATTGGCAGGCGCCCGGAGTGCTCATACAGGTCTGCTGAACCCGAGATTCGAGACGCAAACGCTGGTAGTGAGGAGTACTCACCGCGCCAGAAGTCACGCACAGTATCGCGGTACTGGCCATTCCATTCAGACCACAGTGGTGGGAATCCACCCACTTGGTAGCCACCAACACCGACGTCCCAAGGTTCCGCGATGAGTTTCACCTGAGAGACGATCGGGTCCTGATGAATCAGATCAAAGAAAGCGGAGAGTCGATCGACCTCGTGGAACTGACGGGCGAGTGTCGACGCAAGGTCGAACCTGAATCCGTCGACGTGCATTTCGGTCACCCAGTAGCGTAGCGAATCCATGATTAGCTGCAGCACGTGCGGGGAACTCATGAGCAGTGAGTTACCGGTTCCCGTGGTGTCAAAGTAGTGGCGTTTGTCCTCGTCAACCAGGCGGTAGTACGCGGCGTTATCGATTCCGCGGAATGACAGGGTGGGGCCCATATGGTTGCCCTCCGCCGTGTGGTTGTAGACGACGTCAAGGATGATCTCAATGCCTTCCGCGTGGTAGGTCTTGACCATCTGCTTGAACTCTTGGACCTGACTGCCAATGTTGCCGTAGGCGGTGTAGCCGTTGTGCGG
>DUQT01000077.1 GCA_012837655.1 Actinomyces sp.
CAAGTCCTACGGCTCCTACCTGCGCAAGTCTTTGCCGCTACTTTGGCCAACCAACGACAAAGTTGTAGCCAGAGAAAGTCTTAAGCGGCTCTATGAGACGAACAGTGCCACATCTAAAGACTGAACGCTTCACCAAGGTGGACGAAGCTCCGCCCTCGAGAATCAATCCTGGAAACTTTCTCAAATTGGGTACTAAGGCAGGTAAAAAGCTTCAAAACTGTGCTTGAATTGAGACACAACCGACCGTATCGAAAGAGGATCCATGACGAACCCAGCAGTTGATTCGCTATATCCGACTCAGGGCGGGGGACGCCCCTCCAAGATTGCAATCATTGGTGCCGGTGCTGTTGGCACCGCTGTTGCCTATGCGTGCGCAATGCGCGGGGATGCGCGCGACATCGTTCTTTACGACATCAGTAGACCAAAGGTTGAGGCCGAAGCGCTCGATATTGCGCACGGCATTCAGTTCACGCCGGCTGGTTCAGTTGAAGGCTCAGATGACATCGAAATCATTCGCGGATCTGACCTGGTAATCGTAACCGCGGGCGCGAAGCAAAAGCCCGGACAGACGCGCATCGACCTGGCAGAATCCACTGTCAACCTGATGCACACCATCGTCCCGCAAATTACCGACGTCGCCCCGGACGCATACCACATGTACATCACTAACCCCGTGGACATCGTGACCTACGCGGCGTTGAAGATCTCTGGACTGCCGCGTAACCGCGTGTTCGGTTCGGGAACTGTGCTGGACACGTCTCGATTGCGTTACCTGGTTTCTAGGTACACGGGCGTGGCGATTAAGAACATCCACGCATACGTTGCCGGTGAGCATGGTGACTCTGAGGTTGCGCTGTGGTCTTCAGCTGAAATCGGAAACGTTCCGCTTCGACACTGGGGCCTGACAGTGGATGGCCAGCTGTTTGATGCCGAGTTGCGTGAGGACATTGCGAAGGAAGTAGTCAACTCCGCCTACCGTATTATTGACGGCAAGGGGGCTACGAACTACGCGATCGGCCTGGCGGCGTCGAACATCACGACCGCTTTCCTACGTGACGAAAACCGCGTGCTCACTATTTCATCGCTGCTTGAAGACTGGCACGGCATCTCCGATGTCGTCATGGCAGCACCGACCCTGGTTGATCGCAACGGTGCCGGACGCGTCCTAGAACCGCCACTAACCCTGCACGAACGCGACGGACTAACCGCATCCGCGGAACAGCTCCGCAGCGTTGCTCGCGACCTCGGGCTGTAACGGCTGCAATGGCTGTAACGGGCCTTGCTACTGGCCTGCGGGGTAGGCATGGAACACCGGGGTAAGTCGCAGTTTGGCTGAGGATCTCGGGGTAAAATAGAGCTCAATACAGTATTGAATCCAATACATTAACGTATTGAGTGGGGTGTAACCATCGAAATGTGGTTACACCCCGTTTTTTCTGCCTAATTTTGAACTCTGTAGGTGGCGAGGCTTGGGGGTCTGTGCCTACAGGGCTCGGATAACCGTTACGACCTTGCCGAGGATGGTGGCTTCGTTGCCAGGAATGGGGGAGTAATTCTCGTTTCGTGGAAGCAACCAGACGTTCCCATCTGCGTGGGACAGGACCTTCACAGTAGCTTCGCCGTCAATCATGGCTGCAACAATTTCTCCGTCCTCGGCGGAAGGCTGTTGACGCACGACAACGTAGTCGCCGTCGCAAATCGCAGCTTCAATCATGGAGTCACCAGAAACCTCGAGGACGAAAAGCTGCCCGCGACCGGTGAGTCGCTCCGGGAGCGTGAACATGTCGTCGACGCTCTGCTCAGCAGTTATCGGTTCGCCTGCAGCGATGCGACCAACCAGGGGCGCCGAGGTCGTATCCCCATCAGTGACATCTGATACCGGCACAAAAATCGATGATGCAGGAGCCTGATCCACGCCCTCGTCAACTTCGGTATCGACGACGATTTCAAGTGCGCGGGGGAGGCCGGGAGTGCGCCGAATGTAACCCTTCTTCTCCAAGGCGTCCAACTGGTGCTTCGCCGAAGAAGGGGAGGAAAGGCCGACCGCGTCAGCGATCTCACGAACTGAGGGCGGGTACCCCTGCTTATCAATCGACTTTGCAAGCACGTCGAGTACCTGTTGCTGGCGAGCCGTGATGGGCTCGCGTTCGAAGTTGTCGGCCATTGGTCCCCCTGTTCCATCCGAACAAATTAATGTCCGTGCCTTCTATTCCAATAGTTGTAGTCAGTTTAGACGGAAATATAACGATTTGGAACATATGTTCGAGCGCGTCTCGACATTCCATTTCTTTTAGGATATCGTACAAGTGTTCGACGAACAGATGTTCGAAAGGGGAAGAAGATGAGTGCCCTAAAGATTCAGCCAGCGCCAGTATTTGAGGCCAAGGCAAAGGAAGCCCGTCCAAGCCATCTCTATGTCGTTCCTGACCTAGAGGAACAGAAGGTGGCCCCTGCTAGGGGTGTTCGAACACGGAAAGTCGAGCGTTCACAAACTTCCGCCAAGTCCGCTTCGTTGCGAACCCCCAAGGCAAAGGCGGGCTTGGCGGAAAATCTCCGCTCAGTGATTACCTTCGTGGTAGCTATCGTTTTGATGGGAGCCATTGGTGCGGGTCTGGGAATCATCGCCCAGGACACGCCCGATCCGGAGGCAACAACTATCGCTTCAGTCCAGTCCGGAGATTCCCTGTGGTCAATCGCAGCAAGCCTCGGTATTGAAGATCGTTCACTAGAAGACGTTGTCTTCGACATCAAGGCGCTAAACGGACTTGAATCAGCGGTACTGACGCCAGGCCAGATTCTTACCGTTCCAACGAAGTAGTAGCACTTCCGCAGTGGCTCCCCACAGAGTGGTAAGTCGCATGCTGGCTACCTACATACCAGCTATTCAGGATGTGAACCACGATGACCCTCAGTAGGCGATACGCAATCAGCGGAAATGGGCGGTATCTCACGCAGAATTTAACTTCTTGAGTATATGATCAAGTGAGTAATCATTTGACCAGTATGCACAGGGAGGCGCTTATGCACTGCCCGTTTTGTCGTCACGACGACTCGCGAGTGGTCGATACTCGACTCTCAGACGACGGCCTATCAATCCGTCGTCGTCGGGAATGTGTCCAATGTAAGAGGCGATTCTCCACGCTGGAAACATCCAGTTTCTCCGTAGTCAAACGCTCCGGAGTTGTCGAACCGTTCTCAAGAGACAAGGTCATCTCCGGCGTACGCAAAGCCTGCCAGGGACGCCCCGTTGACGATGACTCACTAGCACTACTAGCACAACGCGTTGAAGAAAAACTCAGAGCCTCAGGATCAGCAGTAGTCTCAACCTCTGAAGTAGGCAAAGCCATACAACCCTTCCTACGCGAACTCGACGAAGTCGCTTACCTCCGCTTCGCATCCGTCTACTCAGGATTCCAATCACTCGATGACTTCCAAAAAGCCATCGACAGCCTACGAGCAGATCGCAAAGCTGAAGAACAAGAATCCTAACTAAACAGACCAAAAACAATACTGCCCGGGAACCAAACGGAACCCGGGCAGTAGCGTATTCAGACGGACCTTGTACCGATCAGAACGTGGTTCTACTCCTCAGATTTATCCACGTCGTCTTTGCTATCTGAGCCTTCATCAACCGGCTCAGACTTGGCGCTATCGCCGCGATCATCGAAGCGACGCATGCGCTCCGCAACCTCTTGGGCGCGCATCTCAAAACGCTCAGAGAACTCGCGAAGCTCCTCGCTGGTCTGCTCCAAACCTTCTCGCCACTGCTCGCCAACCCTCTCGCGCCCCTCACGGATCTGCTCACGAAGCTCCTGGCCGGACTTCTCCAGACGCTCACCAGCGTCCTCCAGGTACTCACGTACCTTGCGGCGCATGACCTTACCAATCTGAGAGCGGGGGAGCTCCCGCATAACCACGATTCGGCGCGGAAGCGCGTAATGAGCGATCGACTTCTCAGCCCATCGACGCACATCTTCCAAAGTGACGGTCGCTCCGGCCTCCAAAATCAATGCAGCGACAACTTCCTCGCCGCGCTGTGATTCAGGCATACCGACCACAGCCACGTCCTCGACACCCGGCATGGTACGGACGGCATCTTCAACCTGCGACGGGAAAATATTGAACCCGCCTGAAATGATCATTTCCTTCCTGCGGTCCGCCATGACGACGAAACCGTCCTCTACGCGAACGAGGTCGCCTGTTCGCAGCCAGCCATCATGGAAGGCGGTGGCTGTTTCTTCCGGATTCTCCCAGTAGCCCTTGAAAACCTGTGGGCCGCGGACCAGAAGTTCGCCGACTTCTCCGTCCTCGACGTCGTTATCAAGATTGTCCTGATCGACGATTCGGATTTCGGTAGACGGGAAGGGAAGACCAAGGGTTCCCGGGCGGCGCTCATCTGATAGGGGAGAACCCAAAGCGATGGGCGAAGACTCCGTCATGCCGTAGCCCTCGATAAGTAGGCCGCCGGTTGCTTCCTCCCAGGCTTTCGCGAGCTCGCCGGACAGCGGCATGGCACCAGACAGGGTGAACGTGATTGATGAAAGGTCTGTCGGCTTTGTCTTGATGCCCTCTAGAAGGCGCGAGAACATTGGAGGCACGCCAATAAAGAACGTACACGGAATACGCTTCTGGGCATCCAGAACCATGTCCACGTCAAACTTCGGCAGCAAAACGAGGGTCGCGCCAAGCTGAAGTCCGGCGCCAACTGCAACGGTTAGGCCGTATGCATGGAACAGGGGCAGGATGACGTAGAAGGTTTCGGCGCCCTCGTGTAGGGCGGGCACCCAAGCTTTGGATTGACCCGTGTTTGCGCCAATTGACTTGTGGGTGAGCATTGATGCCTTCGGTGTCCCCGTAGTTCCGCCGGTGTGAAGGAGCACGGCGGTGTCCTCGAGTTCAGGGACGGGCTTGCCTTTCCAGGGAACTGCGTTCATCATTGCGCGGTCAAAGTCCCGAGCCCACTTGGGGGTCTCGGCGCTCATCTGAGCCTTCTTCCTCCTCGCCGCTGCGATCGGCATGTTGATTAGGAAGCGGGGGCCAAGCGGAAGTGCCTTTGTCAGGTCAACGGTGAATACGTGACGCGGGCGAACGATACTCATGTCTATGGACTTCAGAGAGTTCTCCCAGACGATGATGACCTCACAACCGGCCTCTTTCATCTGACGTGAAAGTTCTGACTTGGGTGCCAGCGGGTTGGTCTCTACAGCTATTGCGCCAATTGTCATGATCGCGTAAAGCGAGATCACGTGCTGGGGGCAGTTAGGCAAGGTGATTGCGACGCGGTCACCTTTTCGCACACCTGCCTGCACTAGGACGCGAGCTATTTGACGAATCTTGCGTTCCAGTTCGGAGTATGTAGTCTGCGCGCCCAGAAAATCTAAGGCTGGCCGATCAGGATATCGCTCAACCGTTTCAAATAGGATTTCAGGAAGCGTGCGGGTTTCCTCTACGATGGTGTAGGGGACACTCGGCGCGTAGTGTTGTCGAAGTCGCTCGGTCAGATTCACTGAGACCTCCGTGTAACAGCGCAAATAGAACTACTTACGCTACAGTAAGTTACCGTATCGAAGGTTACAAAGCGTGCAATGTAAACCTTATGAGACTTAATGAGACTGAACCGACACATTGACTTTGCGCTACCTAGGAAAACAACTGGGATCAGCTAGGTGCCTGCGGGCTAGGAAAACAACCGGGATCAACTAAGTGCCGGGGGTTAGCAGAATCGCCAGACCGACAGGTGCCCGACAAAGACAGGCGCCCGACAAATAGGTCCTGTAGAACCATGAGCCGAGACGCGCCAAGCACACGAAAGGGCCTGGTCCAAGGTGAATCGCCTACGCAAGAGCGCCTGGTCCAAGGTGAATAAAGCACACAAAAAGGGCCTGGTCCAAGACGGGAATCTTGAACCAGGCCCCTAATGTTTAACTGGCTTAGATTAGGCCTAAGTCAGGTTTAAGTTAGGCCTGCTTCACCATGCTCTGGGTCGGGCGACGCAGAATGCGCAACTTGATGGTGTCTTCCAACTCGTCGATTACGCTAATTGCCTCGACAGGAAGTTCGGAAGAAATATCGGTGATCGCGTAACCGATTGAACCGTGAGTTCCAAGGATCTGGCCGTTGATGTTTGCGCCGTGCTCTGCAAACGTCTGGTTGACCAATGCCAACACGCCCGGGGTGTTGCGGTGAATGAGCGCAACCCGGTAGCGCGATGACTGCGACGGAAGCAGAGTCAAGTTCGGCAGGTTTACGGACATGTCGGTAGACGCCGTACGCACGTAGTCAACAAGCTTGTTAGCAACGAATCGGCCGATGTCCAGCTGGGCTTCCTCAGTTGAGCCACCAACGTGCGGTGTCAGGATCACGTTGTCCATACCCGAAAGAGGGCTCTCAAACGGGTCCCCCGTCTTCTTCGGCTCGGTCGGGAACACGTCAACTGCTGCACCAGCAAGGTGCCCGGATTCAAGGGCATCAACCAGCGCATCAATATTGGTTACGAAACCGCGCGAAAGGTTAATGAAGAGCGATCCCGGCTTCATGAGCTCAAACTCACGCTTTCCAAACATCCACTGGTTTCTAGGCGAGCCATCAACGTGGAGCGAAACAATGTCAGCCTGTTGAAGCAGGGCATCCATGGTTGCCATCGGCTTTGCGTTACCTAGGGCAAGGCGCTCTGCGATGTCGTAGAAGATGACGTTCATTCCCAGAGCTTCGGCAAGCACGGAAAGCTGCGTACCAATATTTCCATACCCGATGATGCCCAGGGTGCGTCCACGAACTTCGTGGGATCCGCTTGCTGACTTCGCCCAAATACCGCGGTGCAACTTCGAGTTGCGAACAGTTAGGCGTCGCGTAAGCGCAATGATCTCTGCAATTGCTAGTTCAACCACGGATCGCGTGTTTGAATAAGGCGCATTGAACACGGCCACGCCCTGGGCGGAAGCCTGGTCCAAAGCAATCTGGTTTGTGCCGATGCAGAAAGCTCCGATGGCACCCAGCTGTGGGTTCGCCTTCAGGACTCGCTCTGTAACTTCAGTCTTAGAGCGGATGCCTAAAATCTCGAAACCGCGTAGCTCCTTGATGAGTTCATCCTCATCAAGCGCGCCAGTGTGGCGTACGACCTCGATATCGTGTTTAGCAAAAATTTGATCAGCGTCTTTGTGGGGATTTTCCAGCAGTAGTGCACGTCTCATATCCCAATCATGGCACTTTTGCCCAGAAATATAACTCTCGTATCACCAAATAGATTGAGAGGTTGCCCACCCAATGGCGCTTTTCAGCGTGATTTCGCCTAATTTAGCGTGCCAAGACTACTGCAGTGCCTGAGGTAGATCTCGAGAACTGACCGTATGTAGCCGCGTAGTGGGACGAGTCATGGACACATACAGGTCTCCTGGCGAGATATCCAGGATATTCATGGGCTCCCACAGGATGACCGTGTCAAACTCCAGACCCTTCGCCTGCAGCGGAGTCATCGCAGCAACCCGATCGTCCAGCGTAGTTCCCCAAGAAAATTCCGACTGCAGCGCATCAATATCGTCCGCGGACGCAATGATCGCGATTCGCCCTCGTCCCTTTCCAACGCGGTCATCCAAAAGTGCGTCTTCTTGCGCAACAACATCCCCCAACGCGTCGAGAGCGCCCGGTTCAATCATTGTTTTCGCGTAGGCATCTTCCAGGTCGCGCGCGGCAACCAGCGGATAGTGGGCGGGAATGCCCAGTTCCGTCATTAGATCATTTGCGCGATCGAGGACGGAGGCGGGCGTGCGGTAAGAAACCGTGAGGATCTCTTCAGCTACCCAAGCCCGCATCGCCGGGCCGAGCAGTGCCTGCCAAGATTCTGCTCGCACAGCACCCGAACGTTGATCGAGGTCACCCGTAACCGTGAACGAGCGCGACGGACACCGCCGCATCAAAGAATTCCAAGCCAGGGGAGTCAGTTCCTGCGCCTCGTCAACAATCACGTGCCCGTACGCCCATGTCCGATCTCGGAGGGCGCGCTGGGCAAGTGTCAGGTCAGAGGCGTCCTTTGCGACGCGATCTGCAAGCATCTGCGCGGATACGATGCCGCCGCCAAGTCCCATGGACTCAATCGCCTCACCGGCTGCTTCAATTTCGCGGCGGCGGCGTTCCTCGCGCGCCTTCGCGGAAGTGCTCTGCG
>DUQT01000078.1 GCA_012837655.1 Actinomyces sp.
GATTCCTAATGATGTCACGCCGTTTCCTGAACATGACGAGGAGCTAAACCCGCGTCAGATTGACGAGCAGCTTCACCTGCTGATCGATGCGACAAACGCGTGGAATCGCGACCATTTCCAACCGACTGCCTACGTCGACCGAGTAGAGGATGCTTGGGTTATTCGCCTTGATAACGCGTTCTTCGTGGGAGCTGGAATTACGACCGCACAGTTCGCGTCTGCGCTTGCTCGCGCTGCAACCTTCAGCAAGCAAGCCGCCGAAAAAATCCCGGGCCTAATTCCGCCTATCTGAGTCCCGTCAAAGCTCGAAGCTCGCGCCTCTATAAGCCCGGCGAAGGAAGCGGAGGGCTTTAGCTGCGGCGCAGGATCGGGATTCCGAGGCTCACGCGGTTACCCATGTCCGGGTTCTCCTGGCGTTCATGCCAGACCTGACCAGCACGGGTCGGGCGAATCTCAAACAGCCCTCCCTGAATGCCGGAATCCGCAACCAGGTGATGCGGCGCTGCGTAAGTTACCTCTGCGCGAACCATGTCGCCCGGGCGCACTTCGCGCCCGTACTCGACGCCCTCTGGAAGGGACAGGTGCACCAGTCGATTATCGCGAGCTCGCCCAGAGATACGCCGTGCGGCTTGGTCCTTGCGACCTCCGTCCTCAACAATCAAAACTTCGACTTCGCGGCCTTCCCACTTTTTCGAATCCTCCTCGGTGATTCGTTCCTGGAGGGCGATTAGGCGCTCGTAGCGTTCCTGCATGACATCGTGCGGGATCTGATCCTCCATGTCGGCAGCGGGTGTGCCCGGACGCGGTGAATAGAGGAAGGTGAACGCGGATGTGAAGCGGGCCTGTTCGACGACGTCGAGGGTTTCCTGGAAGTCCTCTTCGGTCTCACCGGGGAATCCGACAATGATGTCTGTTGTGATCGCGGCGTCCGGAATGGCTTCGCGAACGCGGTCGAGGATACCGAGGAACTTCTTGCGGCGATACGAACGACGCATTGCGCGCAGAATTCGGTCGGATCCGGACTGAAGGGGCATGTGCAGGCTCGGCATGACGGTCGGCGTTTCAGCCATCGCAGCAATCACGTCATCTGAGAACGCGGCAGGATGCGGGCTGGTGAAGCGGACTCTCTCCAAGCCCTCCACTTTGCCCACCGCGCGCAGGAGGTCGGCAAATGCGCCTCGTTCTCCGAAGCTCACGCCGTAAGAGTTAACGTTTTGACCAAGCAGAGTCACCTCAACTGCGCCCTCGGCGACAACCGCTTCAACTTCGCGCAGGATTTCGCCAGGACGACGGTCGCGTTCCTTGCCGCGTAGGTGCGGAACGATGCAGAACGTGCACGTGTTATTGCAGCCGACGGAGATTGAAACCCACGCGGAGTAAACCGACTCGCGCTTGGTTGGCAGGGTCGAGGGGAAGACCTTTAGTGACTCTTCGATTTCGACTGCGGCTTCGCGGTTGTGTTCAGCGCGCTTGAGTAGTGCCGGAAGGACGTCAATGTTGTGGGTGCCGAACACGACGTCGACCCACGGGGCGCGTTTTACGATGTTTCCACGCATTTGCTGCGCCAGGCATCCGCCCACAGCGATCTGCATGTCGGGGCGCTCTCTCTTGACCTGTGCGAGCTGGCCCAGGTTTCCGAACAGGCGGTTTGAAGCATTTTCACGAACCGAGCACGTGTTGATGACAACCACGTCTGCACCACCGTCGCCGGCTTCGGTGGCACGTGCAGCGGCTTCGGGCACGCTTTCGGCAGGCACTAGACCTTCAGTTTCTAAGAGGCCGGCCATACGCTCCGAGTCGTGAACATTCATCTGGCATCCGAGCGTGCGGATCGTGTACGTGCGAGGCAAAGCTGTTGTAGTCATCGTCAAAGATTGTAGTGCCCAAATCGTGCATATACGAACCGAGACCAGGATCAAAGACTGCGCCCGCATCACCCGCGAAATGATTGGCCTCCGCGTTTGCGCCGCGGCCGCACGCGCGCCCCGCGCGCCTCCGGACCTGGTGAAACCACCTGAGACTAGGGTTGCGGCC
>DUQT01000079.1 GCA_012837655.1 Actinomyces sp.
AAAATGTCCGGGCGATCAACACCGTTACCCAATCGCAGTCGCGTGAACTGAGTAAGCAGGACGACCGTTCCCCAAATCCCCATCAGTTTGCCCAGCGGCAGGCCGATCATGATGCCAACCGCAACGGGATCGCGCAGGACCTCGCCAAGCCCACCGGAATCAACGACGTTCACGCCAGCGGCAAAGAATGCGAACACAGGAACCGCGATTCCCGCAGAGATCGGATTCCAGAACTTCACAAACCTATGCGTCATCTGTTCAGCCCCACGTCGGCGTTGAGCAGGAACCAACAATCCGAGTGCCACTGCCGAAATCGTTGCGTGAACTCCGGCCTCGTGCATTCCCCACCACGCAACCACGGCGACCGGGATTAGAATCCACCACTTTGTGATATTGCGCTGCACCAGGAATCCGAACACGGCAATCGCGGCGAAAGAAAGTAGCAGGTATCCAAACGCAATAGTTTCAGTGTAGAAAAACGCAATGATCAAGATGACTAGTAGGTCGTCCATAACCGCGAGCGTCAGCAAAAACGTCCTCAACGCGGGCGGCAATCCGCGACCAAATACGGACAGCACCGCCAACGCAAACGCGATATCCGTTGCAGATGGGATCGCCCAGCCGTTTTCCTGTCCCGATCCGCTCATCGCCTGGACAAATAGATATATGAGGGCGGGGCCGATGACCCCTCCGACGGCGGCGAGCATAGGTAGCGCCGCCTGTTTCAGGTCGCGCAGGGCGCCGGTGACGAACTCGGTTTTGAGTTCTAGTCCGACCACGAAGAAGAAAATCGCCAGCAATCCATCCGATGCCCACACCTGAATGGGGAGGTGCAGGCCGAGCGATGCGGGCCCGACCTCGTATCCGGCAATGTTTGCGTAACCGTCACGCCACGGCGAATTCGCGAAAAGGAACGCGATGACGGCCGCCCCGATTAGGAGCATTCCCCCGAATGTGTCGTCCTCAAGCCGGCGCGGAATGTCAGTTATGAAATCCTTGAAACCGCCGCGACGCCCGTAGAGTTCTTTCGGTATCGCATACCCATGTCTACGCTGGTATCTATACTTTCGACGGGCGGGATTATCACCAGCAACGCGGCGTATGTTCGGCGTTTCACTGTATCGGCTCGGACGGATCTTACTCGGGTCATTGATGGCCACGGGTGTTCCTTCGGGTCAATAGGTGTTCGGTGAAACCAGTACTGTGCTATGTCTTCATTAACATTGATCACGAAAGGTTTGGGTTTGATCGTATATGTAACGCGTTGTCCTGTGCACCACGAGCGACCCATCTCACAGTCTTATTGGAGCATCACGCGCATGAAATTTATTCGCAAAGGTCCGCACACGCCTTGCCTAAAAACGCACGCATGAAAACTGTTCGCAAGCAATCGCATGCGCGATGCCAATAAGACGCACGCATGAAATTTATTGGAGGTTCACCCGCATGAGTCCCGCTGGCCGTTTCGCCCCGAGCCCCTCTGGCGACATGCATATCGGAAACCTGCGCACCGCTGTCCTCGCGTGGATTTGGGCGCGCCGCACCGGTCGCGATTTCGTCATGCGTATTGAAGACATCGATCGTGTGAAGGAGGGCGCCGCTGAGCGTCAGCTCGAAGACATGCGAACCCTCGGCCTGGACTGGGACGGGGAGGCTCTCTATCAGACCACTCGGCATGAAGCTCACGCGGAAGCCATCGAGAAACTAAAGGCTCGCGGCCTGCTTTTTGAATGCTACTGCAGCCGCAAAGACATCCAGGAAGCCGCATCCGCACCACACGTGAAACCTGGAACCTATCCGGGAACGTGCCGAAACCTCACGGAGGATCAACGCAGACACGAGCGCGCCCGCCTGGCCAAACATGGACGCAGCCCCGCCCTCCGACTAAATCCAAACGTAGATTCGTGGACGGTCACTGACGAACTTTTCGGGTCCGTAACTGAACCCATCGACGCCGTCGTGCTGCAACGCGGGGATGGAACGATCGCATACAACCTATGCGTGGTCGTCGACGACGCATATCAGGGCGTGGATCAGGTCGTTCGCGCGGACGATTTACTTTCATCCGCGCCAACGCAAGCCTATATTGCAAACGTCCTCGGACTGCCGGAACCAACTTACGTACACGTCCCCCTTGTTGTGAATGAGGACGGGGCTCGGCTGGCGAAACGCGACGGCGCTGTCACCTTGCGTCAGTTGCGCGAAGCCGGCTGGTCCGTTGCGGACGTGGTTGGTGCGATCTCGAAGTCGCTCGGGTTTGAAGCCCGCACAGTTACAGAACTGCTAGAAGTTTTCGACCCGAAAAAAATGAACCGCGAACAGTGGGTTTTTGTACCGCCGGTTGTCGGTTGACGCTATTTTTCGGAGCTTCTTTAGTTCTTGGCTCGCTGTGCGCGACGCATATCGAAGTGACCGACGACGAATGCGATTACCTGCGCCAACACGATTGCGCAGAACGCCCAGAACACAGCAATGTGGGGGCCGGTTATCGGGGTCAGCGTGAAGAAGATTGCCGTCATGACGGCGTTTCCGATCGCGGTGGCGATTCTTTCCGCGGTTTGCTTCACGCCGCCTGCGGTTCCGCCGTGTTGAACCGGTACTTCTTCAAGGCTCAAAGTCTGGTTAGCTGAGCCAAACGCGCCCTGGCCGAATCCCATAATCGCCAGGCTGAGTAGTAGCCACCAGAAGCTGGCAATATCCGCGGCTACAAGCGTGACGACTACGACCGAGCCCAATCCGCCAAGAATCATCATTGCAAGCGAAAGCTGGACTACCGGGCGACCAACTGTCAGGGCCTTTTCGGATGCCCAGCGCGCTGCAAACGTTGAGACGATCGCGTTTGGCAAACCGATAACTCCAGCGACCATTGCGGATTGTTCAAGTCCCATCTGAACGTAGAGTGCAACAATCGCGAAGGTTGTCGTTGAACCTAGGAAGAACGCGCCCGACACGATCGTTCCCATCGAGAACGACGGGATTCGTAGCAAATCAAGGTTGACCATTGGCTCGCGGCCACGGTCCGTGTAAAAGGACTCCCACTTGAACCACACGAACAGTAACAAGATTGAGCCAATGAAAATAAGAACCAGCGACCACCTGAATTCACGCGAAGTGAACGGGTACATAATGCCAAGAACAGCAACCACAAGGAGCAGTGCGCCTACCGGGTCGAGGTCAACCTTGCGCCTCTTACGAGGCTTAGCTGCGTCCTTAGCCACGTCCTCGGAAATGGCAGAATCGACGCCCGCTTTCTTGGCTTCCCTTCTTTCCCGACGACGTTGGATCCATTTTCTTTCACGTTCGAAAGGCAGCCAGTAGAACGCAAGAATGAAGGTGAATAGGCCGATCGGTCCGTTAACGAAGAAGGTGTAGCGCCAGCCCTCTTGCTCGCCGAACATCGTGATTAGCAGGCCCGCTACAACGGGGCCAATCGCAAGTGAAACGGCGACAACCATTCCGAACATGCCGAAC
>DUQT01000080.1 GCA_012837655.1 Actinomyces sp.
CGCCAAATTTTCGGGCTTCGTGGTCAGAAGTTTGCGTCTACAGCAGGTCCTTCTTCTGCATGATTCGTAGCGCGATCCATCCAAGTGGTGCGCGTGCGTAGAACGTCACCAGTCGATATACGAGGGCGGTGCTGATCGCGACACCGGATGGAATCCCTGCGACGGTGAGGCCGGCCGTGAGCGCCGCTTCGACCGGGCCGATGCCACCGGGGGAGGGCACAACGGATCCCAGCGAGGTTGACGCTAGGAAGGTAATCGCAAGCGTCGTTGGGTCCAGTGTGTACCCGAAGGCGGCTAGGGATGCGCCGAACGCTGCCACGTAGGACACCGTCATGATTAGGTTGCCCAGGATGCCAACTGCCAGGCGCTGCGGCTGGCCCAAAACCCACACGAGTCTTTGCCAAATCTGGTTCCATGCCGGTTCCAGGCGCTTCCACAGTTCGTTGCGGATCTTCGGAACAGCCAGGGCGATCGTGATGATCAGCGCGAGCACTCCAAGCGCGTAGAACACGGTCGCGGGTGGAAGTTCGAAAACCGCGGCGCGCCCGGTAATAAGTACAACTAGGAGCAGCGTAACGACAGTGGTTGCGAACTGGGTGAACTGCACCAGCGCAACCGTGGCAACAGCAATCGGCGTTGAAACCCCGCGCTTGTTCAGGTAGCGCAGGTTCAGTGCCGCGGGGCCAACTCCAGCCGGAGCGACGAGCGCAACCACGGATGCACCCACCTGGACGAGCGTCGTTTCGCGAACGCTGGGCTTTTCGGGAACGAAGTAGGAAAGCGGCAGCGCCGCACCCCAGTAGGTGACCAGACCCAGAACGAATGCTGCGAGGATCCACCAGCCGTTAGCGTTTTGAACGGCCTCCACAATCGTTTCGAAGTTGAGCGACCCCAGGACCGCCCACAGCGCCACCACGCCAATGATCGCGATGACGACGGTCTTAAGCGAGAATCGTGTGACAGTAACTTCGGGCACGTGCTGCTGCGGGATTTCTCCAAGCATTTCTTGGCGCAGTTCAGGCAAAATGTTCTTTTCCCGCAGGCGTTTGCGCGTCTTTGTGGGCAAAGCGGCCTTTTGCATTACAGGCGTTGCGACCTGCAGTGTGCGGCGCCCAAACACGCGTAGCGCAGACTCAAGCGCGCGCTCTTGCCCCACCGCGAGCGCCAGCACCGTAATCAGCTGGGCCACGTCGATGAGCCGGTTCAGCGTGGACGTTGCGACCTGGCCTTCTTCCCAGTTCAGAATCCACGTGCGATCTCCGGAATCGACTGCGAGGGCGGACTCGTCAAGCGCACGGTGTGAAATGCCGCGGCGGTGAGCGCGCTTAAGTTCGGTGTAGAAGCGGTCCAGCACTTCGTCAGTCAGCCGCTCTTTCGGCAAGTCGGCGAGCAAATCCGCTTCCGTAACAGGTTCTTGAACTGTGAAAACAGATCCCCCGGCAGCTGTGACGCCAATAATTTTAGGGGTCATAACTCCGGACTCGTGGGCGGCAATTTTTACGAGGGCGGCGCGTTCCGCGGTTGCTTGCAGGGATGGTGCTACCCAGCGGCCCAGGTTTTTCAGGCGGATATTGCTCCACACGTCGTGCACGAGCGACTTCAGCTCGCGGTCCGGGTCGAGGACGATCAGGTCATACTGTTTGCCCGCCGTATCCCAGCACACGTAGTGGCGGTCCGATTCTGATGATGACGAAGGCAGAGTGGACAGCTCAATGTCTTCAGTGTCAAAGACGGCCTCGTCGTCTTCAATTAGGGGCAAATACGCGGTGGTCCACGTACTTGACGCGGGCGTGGAATCTTCGATTACGGCGGTGGTTTCAAGCGGATCCGCGATCGTGTCGAGGTCTACCCGAATGATTTTGGTGGGCACGATTCCGATGTGGAGCAGGCCGTGGACCAGGTCAACTGCACCGCCGCGGTTGTCGTTGAACCCGAACGCGTATCGCGTTAGTGACCCGATGAGTCGCCCAATTAGTAGTGACACGAGGGCGGACGGAAGTGTCAGGGTTCCTCGAAGGACGTAGATGAATGAAAGTACGAATACGAAAACCCAGGAGTAGCGAATGATCCGGGTTTGGCTTGCCTCCCCGGAAACGGTTAGAAACGCCGCCAAGACGCCCATCAGCACATCGAGGGCAAAGAAACTTTCCGTCGCCGTCGTGATTGTAAGCGCCCCGGTAATGGCGTCGGGCAGGTAGGGGCTCGCGGTTATTAGGGCCGTCATCAGCAGGGCGGTCACTACGCCGGCCCCGATCGATTCCAGTATTTGGCGCAGGCGACGTCGGCGCGCAAGTAACCCAATTACAAGTAGGGGGGCGACGAGGACGAACACGGACTCAACCAGAGCGACCGGTAGTAGGACGATCTGGCGAAAAACTCCGCTGAAGACGCTGCGGACATCTTCGGTGACTGCACTGGTTGTGCTTTGCGCGTAGGCACCCAAAAGTAGGACCAGGGCGATTCCAAACGCTGAAAGGAACACGTCAAAAAGGTCCTGCATGCGGTGGACTCGCTGTGCGATACGGTCGGCAACCAGCACCGGATGTCCTAGACGGGACAGCGGCGTTGGCTCGCTCACGGTCGTATCTTGAGCAGTCATGGTCCCAGCTTACGCGTTCCCACCACCTGCTCCCATAAAGCCATGCGGGTGAAACTAACTACACTTCGGCCCTATTCCTGGGGTGTTTCCAGGTTCTGCATCTAGGCTGTGAATCAGTATTAATCCAGGAGGAAATGTAGTGGACCTAGCTTTGAGCGTGGCGGCCAGTTTGGCAAGCATTGTGAACTTTCCGCTGGCACCGATCGCGCCGGCTGAATCGGCCTCGATTCTTGAAACTATTATCGGGTGGTTTAGGGACCCTGAAACGCTTCTGCTTGCCTTGGGCCCGTGGGTCTTGGCCGGCGTTGGGCTGATTGTTTTCATTGAGTCGGGTGTGCTGTTCCCGGTTCTTCCAGGTGACTCGCTGGTGTTCTCGGCGGGGCTCCTGCACTCCCAGCTGGGTCTGAGCCTGCCGGTCCTGGTCATCACGATCACGATTTGCGCGGTTGCGGGATCCCAGGTGGGCTACTACATCGGGCATCACTGGGGGCGGCGCCTGTTCAAGGATGACGCGAAGTTCCTCAAGACGGAGTACCTGGTTCAAGCAGAAAACTTCTTCGCCCGCTACGGTGGTCGATCGCTAGTTATCGGCCGTTTCGTGCCGTTCGTCCGTACCTTCGTGCCGATTGCGGCAGGTATCGCGGAGTACAAGCACTCCAAGTTCACCCTGTGGAACCTGCTGGGCGCGGTCCTGTGGGGCACGGGCCTAACGCTGATCGGCGCGGCGCTGGGTGACGTTCAGTTCATCCACGACAACCTGTCGGTCATCATCATGATCATCATCTTCGTGTCGCTTCTGCCGATGGTGTTCGAGTTCGTCTTGCACAAGGTACGCGGAAAGAAAGAATTCGACGTTGCCGAAGAGATCGCCGAAGCGACGATCGCTGATGAACACAAGAACGGCAACTAACTAAAGTAGCCTAAATATTACAACCGTCCCATCCCAACGATCGGTGCAAGATAGTTATGAATTGGCTCCTGCAGTTACCGTTCCTAGTCGCAATGCTCATTGTCGCGTGGGCACCGGGGTGGACATGGCTTCGCGTTGCAAGCTTCCAGTTCGCCGACCGCCGCATTAACACGCTCACTCACATTGCGATAGCGCCACTTATCACGTTCGCGCTGATAACGGTTTTCTCGGTCGTTCTAACGCCCGCGCGTGGTTTCATGTGGTCGCCAGAACTGGTGGTCACCACGCTGCTAGTCATCGCGGTGATTGGTCTGGTTGTTGACCTTATTGTCCGTCGAGGGCGCGGCAAAGTTCGCTATTCCAAGGCGCCCTGGCGCTGGGATTGGCCGCTGATGGGCGTCATCGCCGGAGCAGTTTTCATTGCTTTCATCCCCCTGCTGGTGTTCGCAAATCCTATAAATCCGTTACAGCAGTGGGATCCGTCCTTCCACTACAACGGGGTGTGGACGATCCTGCACACCGGCAACGCGAGCCAGTTCGCGGGCCTTTCACCGCTGCTGGCCCTAGAGGGCGGCCATACCGGCTACTATCCCGACGCGTGGCATGCTTTCACGGCGCTGTTCGCAACGCCCTCGACGGTTGTGCAAACGGTTAACACGACTTCGGTTGCGATCCTTGTTTGGTGGGTCATTTCGATTACCGCGTTTGCGCAGTACCTGTGGAATGACCGCAGTCGCATGCTGATTGCGGCGGTGGTTTCATCGCTGACTTTGAGCTTCCCCGCCGACTTCGTTTCGATGTACGCGCAGTGGCCGAACGCCACTTCGATGGCGCTTCTGCCAGCCCTGTTGACGCTGGCGTGGATTGTTGGCAACGCGTGGGTGCGTAGCCTTTTCGGGTCCGGTCAATGGGCGAGGACGTGGCTGTGGACACTGATCTTTGTGGTAGCAGCCGTGGGTGCGGTTGGGCTGCATCCGATTTCGTTCTTTAACGCCCTGGTCATGGTCGTGATTCCACTGACTGCTGCGGTGTGGCGTTTGATTACGGGGGCTCGCCGACGGGGCCAGGTTGGACACGTGGTGGCGTTTGTTGCGTTCTACGTTGCGACGCTGGCGCTGGTTTTGGTGACGGTGTTCCACCCGAAGACTCAGGCGACGGCGAGTTTCCAACGCAACCGTTCCTTGTTGGACGCGGTGGTTCGTCCGTTCGTGCCGGTGCCACCGTTCCCGCTTACGGTTGGGTTCGTCATGGCGATCGCAGTCTTTGTGGTGCTGCTGGTTCTGGGGTTGCGTCAGGCGTGGAAGACTCCTCATTCTCGCTGGATGGTGGGAACTTGGGCGGTGTTCGCGCTGCTGGTCTTCTTGGCTTACGCGCCTAACTTTGGCCTGCAGATGCTGACGGGCCCGTGGTATTCAGATCCGCGCAGGATCATGGGAGCCATGCAGGTCGTCCTGGTGCCGATCTTCACGCTGGCTGTAGTACAGATCAAGGACTGGGCTATGGGTAAGTGGTCCATGTCCCCGGTGCTGCCGGTCCTGCTGGTTGTCGCGCTGTCGGGTGTGGGCGCTGTGGATGCGCGCGGAATGGCGGTACGCAACGTTTACGACCCGGACAACCTGGGTCCCGCGGGCATGGCCAGCCAGGCTGAGCTCGATCTGTTTAGATCCGCGTCCGAGATTCTGCCCGAGGACGCCCTCATCATCGGAGACCCTTCAGTTGGAACGGTTTACTTCCAGGCCATGGGCAATCGCAGGGTGGTGTTCCCCCAGCTTTCGATCGCTGACCGGAATAAGGCGATCAACCACCTGACGTATTCGTTCAACACGATCCACGAAAACCCTGAGGTCTGCGACCTGGTCAACCAGTTGGGAATCACGCACTTCTACGAGGACGCGGACACGCCCTACTACAAGACCCTTCGTTCTGAAACGAAGCGCGGCTTCTACAACGTGGACACCTCCACAGGATTTGAAGAGGTCGCACGCGCCGACACCGGAGTCCTGTACAAGATCACGGCCTACAACCCGTAGAAAACTAAACGCCGCCGGCCACTCCGATGAGAGTGGGCCAGCGGCGCCCGGTTCGTCCTAGCTAGTGTGTCCGACTACCTCAGTGGGTGGTCGATATGGGGCCGGTGACCTTTCGCTACTGCTAGGCGGCCCAGCTAGGACTTGGATTTACTTTTCAGCTGCGCGCAAACGAAGCGAGTTCGTAACGACGATGATTGAGGACATCGCCATCGCAGCGCCTGCGATCATGGGGTTCAGAAGCCCAGCGATTGCCAGCGGTATTGCGGCAACGTTATAGGCAAACGCCCAGAACAGGTTCTGCTTAATAACTCGAAGAGTGTTGCGCGAAATGCGAATCGCCTGAGCCGCCGAACGCAGGTCTGAGCCAACCAGCGTAATGTCCGCAGCTTCGATTGCGACCTCAGTTCCAGATCCCATCGCCATGCCCAGACCGTTAGAACCAGCCTGAGCCAGGGCAGCGGCGTCGTTCACGCCGTCGCCAACCATGGCTACGATGCGTCCCTGATCCTGCAGGTCCGCAACGACATCGCGCTTTTCGTCTGGTAGCACGTTCGCGTAAACCTTGGTGATCCCAACCTGTTCGGCAACGTGTTGCGCGGCGCGCTCGTTGTCGCCGGTAACCAGGATCGGCTCAATACCAAGGTCGCGAAGCTGCTTCACAGCCTCCGATGAGCTCGACTTAATCTCATCAGCAACCGCAATCACTGCCGCGGCCTCACCACCGGCAACCTTCGGATTCCGCCACTGCGTGAGCGTCGGCTGCACGGGCGCGTTCACATTTGCGGAATGCGCCTGCTGGCGGCCCTGCACGGTCGCGGTGTATCCGGCCTTCTCGATGGTTTCAATCAGCTGTTCATTCGAGATCGACTCGTCATCCAGCGTGATGTGAGCGGCCTCGGTCGCCAGGTTAACCTGCGCGGTCACACCCGGAATCTTGCCCAGTTTCCGCTCAACGCGGTTCACGCACGACGCGCACGTCATGCCTCCAACCGCGACGTCAACTGTCCATTTGCCGTCATCTTCCGCTGTAAGCTCCACCGCGGGAGCTTCCACCCTTGAGTCAGAATCGTCCTCAGAAATCTGAATATCAGAAATTGGAGCGATCGCGACGACGGATACGGTTGCGCCCTGTTCAAGGCTTTGATCGATCGCGGATTGGACGCTTTCGATTGAGAAACCGATCTGCTCAATCCACGCGGGACTGCCCACAAACACGCGCTGGTCGTCGATCGTTGCGGAAACGCCGGCGCCCGCGTGGTTGACAAAGTCGGTCGCGTCAATTGTCGAGGGCGAGGCTGGCGACTCGTCTTGTGCGGCCGCGCTTTCGGTGGAATCGCCCGCGTCGGAGTCTCCTGTGGAATCGTCCGCGTTAGTGCCTTCGGTGGACTCGGAGGAATCCGGGCCAAAGGCTTCCACGATTGCTTCGGCAACGGGGTGCGAAGATCCAGCTTCAACGGCGGCCGCGGCGGAAAGTGCTTGCGGGTCGCCGAAGGAGTCGACGACGTGCATTTCTGCCTTGGTGACGGTGCCCGTCTTGTCTAGGACCATCGTGTCGATGCGGCGGGTGGACTCCAGGATTTCTGGGCCCTTGATGACAATGCCTAGCTGCGCGGCGCGACCCGATCCGACCAAGAGGGCGGTCGGGGTTGCCAGGCCCAGGGCGCACGGACATGCGATCACGAGCACGGCAACAGCCGCGGTGAACGCTGGCTGGACGCCGGGACCCCAGATGAGCCAACCGATCAAAGTCAGTATCGCAACGATGATTACCGCTGGAACAAAGACCGCGGAAATGCGGTCCGCAAGGCGCTGGACGGGCGCCTTGCCGGCTTGCGCTTCGGTGACCATCTGGCCGATTCGAGCCAGTGTGGTGTCCTCACCAACGCGGGTTACCCGCACGGTCAGCTGTCCGTCGGTGTTGATCGTAGCGCCGGTGACCTCATCGCCGGGACCAACGTGTACCGGGATAGATTCGCCGGTTAGCAGTGAAGTATCTAGCGCCGCGTGGCCAGATTCCACAACCGCATCGACCGGGATCTTTTCGCCCGGCTTCACCACGACGATGTCATCTACCTGCAGGTCGTCGACAGGAACGACCTCGATGCCACCTTCTGGCTTGACGCGGTTAGCGGACTTGGCACCCAGTTCAAGTAGGGAACGGAGTGCATCGCCAGCACGGTAACGCGTGCGAGCTTCCGCGTAGCGGCCGGCCAGCAGGAACGTGGTGACCATTGTGGCGGCTTCAAAATAGATTTCCGCGTGTTCGGTCGATGCGTTCTTTGGCATGAAGGACATGTTCATGGTCATGCCGATTTCGCCGGCACCACCAAAGAACAGGGCCCAAAGTGACCACAGGCTGGCGGCGATTACCCCCATGGAAACCAGTGTGTCCATAGTGGAGGAACCGTGTCGCGCCGCCCTGAAAGCCGCCACGTGGAACGGCCACGCCGCCCACACAACCACCGGCATGGATAGGGCTGCGACGAGCCACTGCCAGCCGGGGAACTGCAGAGCGGGAATCATGGACAAAGCCATGACAGGAACTGCGAAAATAGCTGCGACGATCAGGCGTCGCTTGAGTTCCGTGGCGCGCTCACGCGTCGCTTCACCCACCTGCGGGGTGCGAGATTGTTTCGTGCCGGGGGACTCCTCCTGTCCGATAGGGGTGTCCACCAGCACTGCGGGTTTGGATTCGTTAGCTGTGCTCATTACCTACTTACGCTTACCAGTTCAAAACCGGCTTCCGCGATCGCATCATTGAGGGCGTCATCGGTGACTTCGCCGGAGGTGGTTACACTTACGTTGGAGTTTTGGTCTTCACCAGTTGCAAGATCAACTGAGACGGTGTCAACTCCGGAAATCTCGGATAGTTCTTCCGTAACTGACATGACGCAGTGTCCGCAGGTCATGCCCTTAACTTCGAGGTTGATATTAGCCATTTGTCTTCCTTCCAACGGTTACGACTTGACCAGTCGGGCGATTGTATCGGTAACTTCGGCGACTTTTTGTTCGCCGGCTTCATCGGAATGCTTAGCTGCATTGACCACGCAGTGCCCAATGTGATCGTGGGCAAGGCCGATTGCAACAGAGTTGAGCGCGGATCTGACCGCACTGATCTGAGTGAGAACATCGATGCAGTACGTGTCGTTTTCGATCATGCGCTGTATTCCGCGCACCTGGCCTTCAATACGGCGCAGTCGGACTACGTAGTCGTCCTTATTGGGTGTGTAGCCGTGTTCCAATGTGTCTCCTCACCTTTGGTGGGGCTTTTCGCACGACCCAATATACCCCTACGGGGTGTGGGTGTCGAGGGTTGATCTAACTTTGGCTAAATCGTAAAGCTCGCGTGCTTGAGCACAGTGATAGAACTGTCAATAGGTAGGCTGGAAAAGTACTTATTTGAGACCTTGAAAATAATTCTGGGGAGGCCCGTTGAACCGCATTGAAAAGGCATTGTCACGCCTGCGCGGCAACGGGCGAACCTTGCGCCCAAAGAGGAAGGTGCCTCCCCGTCGCGAGGCCACGGACGTAACGCCGCGCAGACGCCACTACCCGAACTATTACGGGGCACGCAGGGTTCCCGAAACCATGTGGCTGGGAGATGCAGTGGACGTCCTCGGACCCCTTGTTGGAGCGGCGGGTTTGAACTCCCTGGTTGCTTTTATCGGCGAAAAGGCGCCTTTACCGCCGGACGTTTCTGCGCGTATCCGGGAGTTTGCGCGTGCGCAGGGCCAAGAAATCCAGGAGGAAGCCCAGCGCCGATTCTTTGACAATCCAGGCCTTGACACGCTGGTTGTGCAGGCATTTACGCGCGCGTGGAAAATCCCGTTGGCGTTGGGGCGTACATATTTACGAGGGCGAA
>DUQT01000081.1 GCA_012837655.1 Actinomyces sp.
CGGCCGTCGCCTGGCGATCAAGCTGCTGAACGCGTCGAAGTTCGCTTTGACGATGGGACAGGGCGCAGACCTGGACCTCAATCCGCTGAACGTGACGGAAGATCTGGATCGCTCGGTTGTCGCGCAGCTTCGCGAAGTGATCGAACAGGCCACGGACGCGATGGATAACTACAACCACACCCGCGCTTTGGAAGTTACGGAGACGTTCTTCTGGACGTTCTGTGACGACTACCTGGAGCTCGTGAAGGAACGCGCTTACAACCGCGATGGGAAGTGGACTCCGGCGCAGGCGATGTCGGCCCGTTCCGCCTTGGCGATTGTGGTTGATAACGTGGTTCGCCTGTTTGCTCCGTTCATTCCGTTCGCGGCGGAAGAGGTTTGGTCCTGGTACCGCCCGGGCTCTGTCCACAACGCCCTGTGGCCCACTACTTTGGACGTTCAGGATGTGGATGGCAACCCTGCCGTGATGGAGGCAGCTTCTGAGGCGCTGATCAAGATGCGTCGCGTGAAGTCGGAGGCAAAGGTTTCCCCGCGCACACCGTTCCTGCACGTCACCCTAGAGGTACCGGCTGTTATGGTTGATCTTTTGGAGCTATCCCGTGACGACCTCGCGCTGGTCACCCACGTGGAGGGTGAGTTCATTATTCGCCCGTCCGCGGAAGAAGCCGTCTCAGTTGTTGACTTCGAGCTGGGCGAAGCGCCTGCACGCAAGCCCCGCAAGTAATCCCCAACGCACATGAAGCGAGTAAACCTAAATGTCTGATGCCAAACTTAATCCATCAGAAGAGGCCGAAGAGGTTTCTTCGGATTCTGAAGTCTTAGAGTGGCATGGCCCCGTCCTCGAAAAGACTGAGGACTACATGTCGATTCCGTGGCTGATTCGCGAACGTGTTCGCAAGTCGCCTGATCAGCCGATCATTGCTCGTAAGGTGCAAATGGGGTCGACGTGGCGCAACGTTTCAGCGCGCGCATTCCTCGATGAGGTCAATCAGGTTGCCCGCGGACTGATCGCGCTTGGCTTGGAGCCCGGTGACTCGATCGCAGTTATGTCTCGCACGCGTTACGAATGGACGCTGCTGGACCTGGCTGGTTGGAGTGCGGGACTAATCGTCGTCCCAATTTACGAAACGTCTTCCATTGATCAGATCAGTCGGATTTTGGAGGGCGCTGCTGTCAAGCTCGTCGTGACCGAGACCATGGTTATGTCGCAGCTGGTGCAGGCCGCGCGGAGTCGCACGCAGAATAGTGCGCAGATTCTGTCGCTGGATAACTCGGCGATGATGCAGATTACTGATGCCGGCCAGTCCGTTTCGCAAGAGGAAGTGGATCGCCGCGTCGAGAACCTCACAATTGATGACACGGCAACGATCGTGTACACGTCTGGCACAACTGGCCCGCCGAAGGGTGTTGTGCTTACTCACGGCAACTTCACGACGCTGGCTCGCAATGGACATGCGTGGATGAAGGAGATTGCTGACCACCGCGATTCTCGCCTGCTACTGTTCTTGCCGCTGGCCCACGTGTATGCCCGCTTCCTGGAGGTGTTCCAGCTGTCCGGTAAGGGCATTTTGGGCCACACTCCGAACACGCAGAACCTGTTGGCTGACCTGGAGAGCTTCCGCCCGAGCTACCTGCTTTCTGTGCCGAGGGTGCTGGAGAAGATTTACAACTCGGCTGACCAGTCTGCGGGTTCAGGCGTTGCACTGCGCACCTTCCGATGGGCTGCAAAGACTGCTATTCAGTATTCGCGTGCAATGGACACGGAGCAGGGCCCGTCGAAGGCTTTGAAGACTCAGCATCAACTTGCGGACGCGTTGGTTTACCGCAAGATCAAGAACTTGCTGGGTGGAAACTGCGAGTTCATCATTTCGGGTGGTGGCCCGCTGGGCACTCA
>DUQT01000082.1 GCA_012837655.1 Actinomyces sp.
ACCCGCGCGAAGCGCCTAAGCCACTAAATGTCCAACTTTCGCCACGAATTGCACCGAAAAATAGCGAACAGTGACCAATCGCACCCGAATTCCGTTTGATTTATACCCCGCCCACCCCATAGAGTGGAGTCACCGACGCGGGGTGGAGCAGTTCGGTAGCTCGCCGGGCTCATAACCCGGAGGTCGTTGGTTCAAATCCAGCCCCCGCTACTAATCTGGCCCGACATCTAAAGCAGATGTCGGGTTTTTTGTTTCACATTTTCTGTGAGTTTCAACCAGCCACGCCCTCGTGGATGAAAATTGTCGCAACAATTTTGGAAAGAATAGGGACTTTTCCGCGAAAACCCTTTATTCTTGTGTGTAAACACAGCGCAGGAAGGGTTCTGGCGCGTCATCCCATCGTTAAACGGCGCGCTTTTGGATCATGGCTAAAGGAAAAGTTTTGGTTGCCTTCCTAGTGGGGGCGGTAGTCGTTGTTGCCGGCTTGGCGATTGGTGCCATTTTTGTTGCCGGGAACGCGAGCGCGGCGTGCGAAGAGGCACGTAATAAGTTCAACTCGTCGAAGAGTGAACTAGACGCCGAAACCGCGCAGGCCCACACGCTTCTTAATTTCTTGAACGACGAAAACTCGTACGGTTACGCCGAAACCGATGAGGGCGCGCGCAATATTCAGGCTCTTCGCGACGCCATTTCGAACGCGCAGGGATTGGAAGTTTCGAACTGTTCTACAAAGGCGCAGGCCGAAAAAATCTCCAGTGACGCGGATTCAATTTCCGAGGACGTGGCTGAGTTCAACGCGACTCAGCAGAGACTGGCGGATGGGTTGATCGCACATGCGGCTCCTCAGATCAAGGAAAAGTCAGATGCTTACAACAAGACGATCGCTGAGTCGCGCGAAGTTGCGAAGACCAGCATCACAAAGGCGAATGACTCGGAGGGGTACGGTCAGGTTGATGGGTCTTTGAACCTGCTACTTGAAGCGCAGAAGGCTTTGGATTCCAAGGAAGAACTGCCCACGGTTCCGGAGGAAATTAAGTCGATTGAGGATCTGCGGAATGCAAACTCGGCGCTGGATCGCTTGGCTGAAGTTGCTTCGAGCACGGAACATTCGGCATCGGCTCTCAAGGAATCTATTGATAAGTACGCTGGTGAACTAGCAAAGAAGAAGGCTGAAGAAAAGGCCAAGAAGGAAGCCGAAGAGAAGCGCAAAGCCGAGCAGGAAAAGGCCGAAAAGGACCGCAAGGAAGCTGAGCGTCGGTCCAACCAAAACTCCAACAGCGGCGGCGGAACTTGTAACGACATTGTCGTATATGCGGAACAGTGCACCAACCACGCGGTGATCCACTACCTTGCGTCAAACGGCTGGTCCGTCAATGACGCGTGGGCGGCGGCGCAAGAAGCGGGTTGCAAGAAGATCCAGCAGACCTCGAACCCGTGCAGTAGGTAGCTTCGAGCCTGTTGGTGGGGCTACACGATGGAAGACGTGTAGCCCCACCATCTCAAAGGCGCCTGGTGATCTGATTTCTGCAGACTCCCTGATTCATTGTAGGGCGCCCGATATCTTCATCACCGATAGACGCAGCTTCTTATTAGCCCAGGATCTCGACGTCGGCCACTATTCCCAGGACAGCTTGAGCCGTGCCGCCGATTGCGGTGTCGTAGCTGTAGCTACCAGAGACAGTTATGTACATTTTGACAATATCTCCAGAAACGACTTCCGCATCTTCATCCGGCATGGGGGCAACCATTGTGTTGACCTCGTAGTCGTATTCGGATTCCTGATAGACCCCGCTGGTGTCGACGCGGAAAAAATCTCCGGTCGCAGCATCTGCTTGGGTTACTCGTCCGTAGACAATGTACTGTTCAGAAATGTGACTGTCCGGATCGCGTTCGACGAGCTTCCAATCACGTTCAGAGATCTCAGCGTACTGGCTAAGGTCCCTTAACTCGTCAAACGTCTTGCCGGTGTTTGCGATAGTGTCGGGTTCTGTGACCTCTTCGGTGGCTTCTGTTTCAACTTCAGTCACGGGTTCCGTCGAGGTCTCTTCTTCTAGAACCGCGGCAGGTTCAGCATCCTCATCGATGGATGCCGAGTCACTGCCTCCCCCAAATGCGAGAGGCAAAACAATGAGCAACAGGACAGCAGCGGCAATACTTCCAAAGATAATCTTCCGTTTGGACTTCTTCGATTTCTGGCCTGGATCCTCACTGAAAGGATGACCCGGTCCTTGTTGTCCAGATACGCCCTCCGTAGAAGTAACGTCGGGGTCAGAAGTAACCACTGGCGGCACGGTGCCGTCATCGGCAATCCAAAGCGGCCAACCATAAGGCGGTGGACCCCAAGATGGGTCGGGCTCCCAACCCGGCTCAGGTTCCCAGCCCTCAGGTGGCACAGGCCAGTTTGGCGGCGGATTGAACTTCATTTTGAATCCTTCTTCCTGTGTGATGTGGACACTTTAAGGCTATGTAGTGCCACGGACATTAATTCTCCGAGGAACATAATTCGGCTAGACCTCGCGGAAAACCTGGTGTTTAGCAATAAATCTCAGGAGCGCTTCGCCATCCTCGCCCTCCCAGAAAAACGATTCAGAGGGGAAGTTCCCCCTAAAAAACGATTCAGAGGGGAACTGGCTGAAATGCACCCTGTTTTAGCCACTTTGGGTCTGAATGGTTCCTGGGCAGCCGGTCCAAAACACCATTCAGAGGGTAAATTCCCGAAACACACCCCAATTCGGCCACATTGGGTCTGAATCATTTTTCGAGGGCGGGCCTGGTACACCATTCAGAGGGCAACTGCCCAAAACACACCCCATTTCCGCCACTTAGGGTCGGAATCGTTTTTGAGGGCGACAACGCTAGCGCTCGGGCGCACTCAATGTCCGAGAGTCACGATACCCTTGAAGCGCTACAGGTCCTCCGAGCCCGGCACCAAGCCGCGCCCTCAAAAGCGCGGCCGCCGCGGCCCTACCTTTTCCGATTGGAAAGTCCCCATGATTTGTCCGTGTGGTTCGGGTAAGAACTACTCCGAGTGTTGCGAAATCTACATCAGCGGCTCCCCCGCCCCAACCGCGGAGGCGCTCATGCGTTCGCGTTACACCGCATTCGTTGTCGAGGACGAGCCTTACTTACTCAAAACCTGGGATCCTCGCACCCGGCCACCGCGGATCGTGTTCGAACCGGAGATCACCTGGACTGGCCTCGAGATCCTCAAGACAGTGAAGGGCGGAGCGGACGACACGATGGGCATGGTCCATTTCCGCGCTCACTTCCAGACAGCTGACGGTAAGGGCAGTCAGGAGGAGCGTTCCAAATTCCTTCGCCCAGAAGCGGGCGCACCTTGGATTTACGTTGACTGAGCTCCGCCCTCGGAAATCAAAATAAGAAATCTGCACGAAAGGACAGCGATGGCGTCGCGAGGATTTTTGAACCGGTTGGCGAGCTCCGTGGTGAGGACTGCGAAAAATGAAGTGCGGCGCCAAGCGCAGAGGGTTGCGCGCGGCGAATTCGACAGGGCACTCGGCGACGATTCTAGGAAGTCGCCAAATCGCGACGACTCACGACCAACGCCTGGAAATACGCGGCGTCCCGCGGCGAAATTGGGGGCAGGTTCTCCTGGCACACATGCGGGGGCCGGCGAGGTTTCGGAGGCTTTTTACATGCCGAAGGGATCCCCGCTGCCGGAGTTTAGTTACTCGCCGAAACGCAATCACCGCGCGGATCCCGGCGAGGTCATCTGGACCTGGGTTCCCTTCGAAGAAGACCCGACGCAGGGCAAGGACCGCCCGGTGTTGGTCCTCGCGGAGACTAACCAGGGAGTGATCGCCTCCCAAATGACCAGCCGCGACCGCACGGAAGATTTTCTTCCCGAAGATAAATATGGGAGGGCGTGGCTCGACATCGGTACGGGGTCGTGGGATGACAAGGGTCGCAACTCCGAGGTGAGGTTGGATCGGTTGCTCATGATCCCGCGCGGGTCGATGCGGCGCGAGGGTGGGCGGCTCGATGAGGCGACATTCTACGAGGTTGTACGCATGATTCGGCGGGTGCATGGGGGTTAGGGGTCTCGACACCCGAATAAGTGTCCGTGGGGTTTCGTAACATTACAAGTAACCGAAAACCCAAGCTATCCCATCAAGAAGGACCTCATGGACGAGTATTCTGACTTGGTTCCCGGACTCTACGAGACCATCATTGACGCTGGTTTACAGTCCGCCCTGGACAAGTACGGAGAACGTGCTGTCAGGCAAACTGTTGACAATGCTGATTTTCCGTTCGTTATATCTAGATACGTTGCTCGACAATTGGAAAAATCACTCGCGCAGAGCAAAAAGGCCGACCGATTTGAGCTGACCGACAAGGTATTACGGGTCATAAACTCGCAAGATGACTCTCAAGAATCAGACAAGCACTCGCCAGAATCAGACAAGCAGCTGATTCTGAAAAAAGACCAGGCTCAATTACTTACTGAGATAAAGGCATCTGAAAACGCATCTGAGCTGATTCGTCCTGAGACCCCGCTTAACGACGCTGCGCTATTGACCAACGCTGAGCACGATCCATCCATACAAGCGGAGTTAGCCAAAGAGCTAGCTTCCGCTGACCGGGTTGATGCGCTGATCGCATTCATCAAGTGGACCGGCATAAGAACAATCGCTAAAGAGCTTGAAAAGCTAAAGAACCGCGGTGTTCCAATCCGGATTATCACAACTACTTACACGGGAGCTACACAGCGTGAGGCTCTGGATAGACTCGTTAACGATTATGGCGCGCAAATCAAGATCAACTACAACAACAAGGCAACGCGCCTGCATGCCAAAGCATGGTTGATTCATAGAAACACGGGATATCATACAGCGTTTGTTGGATCTTCCAATCTGTCTGCTGCGGCCATGCAAGACGGTTTGGAGTGGAATGTTCGTCTTGCCAAGAGCAATACGCCAGCCGTTTTTGACAAGTTTGAAACCACGTTTGATTCCTATTGGGCGTCGCCCGCATTCGAAACCTACGATCCCAATCGTGACGCCGCTCGTTTGGATGAGGCACTAGAAGAAGCGCGCGGTTTTGGTAAGAAGCCAAGCACTGAGTTCGACTTCACCGCCTTAGATATTCGTCCCTACCCTTACCAGCACCAGATGTTGGATGAACTCGAATACGAACGAGCAAACGGCTACCACAAGAACCTAGTCGTTGCAGCGACCGGCACAGGAAAGACTGTTGTCGCTGCACTAGATTACAAAACGCTCCGAGAGAGAATGTCGGCGAAGTTAGACAAACTTCCTCGGACCCTCTTCGTCGCGCACCGTGACGAAATCCTGAACCAATCAATGAGAACGTTCCGAGATGTGCTTAAGTCGTCGAAGATTACTTGGTCGACCTCGAGCGGTTACAAACTATCGGAGCTCAATAAAGATACGTTTCCCACGTACGACAACATCGCGTTTGCCTCAATCCAGTCATTGCATGCAAAGACACTTGAAAAGCTTGACAAAGACTTCTTTGACATCATAATCATCGACGAGTTCCACCATGCGCATGCCAGCAGTTATCGAAGCCTGCTCAAGCACTTTAAACCAGCTGAATTAGTGGGACTAACCGCAACTCCAGAGAGAGGCGATGGCATCAATGTTGGATTGGAGTTTTTCGATGGCCGCGTCGCAACAGAGCTAAGACTTTGGGATGCTTTGGAAGAAGGTCTCCTATCCCCCTTCCACTACTTCGTGAACTTCGACGGCACCGACCTTTCAAAGGTGAAGATGCGAGGCGGGGACTATGACACTGCCGCGCTCTCGAACGTGTTGACCGGTGATGACGCGCGCGTGAACCTTATTGTCAAGGCAATGCGGGACAAGATCATCGATCTGTCGAACATGCGCGCGCTTTGTTTCTGCGTCGATATCAACCATGCCCGCTATATGGCTAAGGCATTCGATGATATTGGGTTCAAAGCCGCATACGTTACGTCCAAAGAATCCTCAATGCGCCGCGATGAAGCTTTGCACGCGTTGGCACAAGGGGACATACAAATCATTTGTTCAGTTGATATTTTCAATGAGGGCGTGGATGTGCCCGATATCGATACAGTGCTAATGCTCCGCCCCACACAGTCATCGACAATTTTCTTGCAGCAGTTAGGTCGCGGACTTCGCCTTTCGGAGAACAAGACTGTACTCACTGTCCTGGATTTTGTCGGAAACCAAAATAAAAACTTCCGTTTCGATTTGAAATTGCAGGCTCTGACTGGTTCATCTCGAGGCCAGTTAGTCGATAGAGTGAAAAACGGTTTCAGCCACCTACCAGCCGGATCTCAAATAATTCTTGAAGAACAATCCCAGGAAATAGTTCTTCAGTCGATCAAGGACAACCTAAAGATCGCAACTGCAAAACTACCTTCTGAAATACGTGCCACAGCTGAGGCCTCTGGAGTGTCGAATATTTCCGATTATCAGCTAACGAAATACCTGGTCGATGCTCAACGCCAGCTTCCCGATATCTACAACCGTGGAAAATATTCAGATAAGCCCGTCTCCTGGAAACGTCTATTGCACTGGGCAAAAACTGGAAAAGACACGGAGGCCGACGAATTTGAAGATGTACGGATGAGATTCCGATCGCTTGCTCACGTGACTGATCCGGAACGGATTGACGCCTACCTACGTATTCTTACCACGCCACACCTGAGGTACGAGACCCTATCGAGCCGTGACAAGCTCTATGCGCACATGCTCATGTACTCCTTCTGGCCCAGAGGCGAGAGAGACGGCGAAAAAATCACCTCCATCGACTACGCATTAGACGTCCTTAGGTCGACTCCAGGGCTTCAAGATGAACTTGCGCAGATTTTCCAGGCCGCGAGCATTAGGTCCAAGAAGCTTTATGAGGTTCCATCCGGAGAACTGGGTATCTCCACACCGCTGAAGGTCGGCGCAAAATACACGCGCGAAGAGTTGTTGGCAGCACTGGGCCAAGGATTTGAGTTCCACGACCAGGTCCCTGGCCATATGAGAGAAGGCGTGAAGTACTGCAAGCTAACCAATACTGACGCCCTGCTGGTCACACTTGTTAAATCTGAAGCTGAGTTCTCACCGAATACGCTGTACCGCGACTTCGCTTTGACTCCGACTTTGTTCCATTGGGAATCACAATCGACCACTAGCCCTGAGTCTGAAACTGGCCGCCGCTACCAAGGACTTACCAAACATCCATCTAACATCGCCCTATTCATTAGAGAAAGGAAGAAAGACGACTTCGGAGAAGGCGCTGCCTACACATTCGCTGGCCCAGCCCACTTCGTGGAAACTACTGGTTCAAAGCCCATGCAAATTACCTGGGA
>DUQT01000083.1 GCA_012837655.1 Actinomyces sp.
CCGGAAGAGCCTTCGCCTTGTAGATGAATAGGTAGTGGTAAAGAATCTTGACCCAGTGGCCGAACAGGCCGAGCTCACCCTGCGTGAGGGTGGGGTGACGACCCGTTTCGGGGTATACGGTCTCATCCGGAACAACCGGGTACATGACCATTGCAGCAGCAGAACCATTCAGCATGTTACGGCCGGCGGATGCGTCACAGATCGCACCGAGGTCACCCAGTGAGGCTTCGCGTAGCGGTGCGTTCGGATCGTTCAGGCGATCAAGAATAGATTCTGCAACCTTTGCAGCCATCGTGCCGGAAGGCTGGCCGGTACGCGGCGGAGCCGGAGCAATCATGGTGCCGGTAGGCGTCTTGGTCGGCTTGGAGATTGCGTGCGGAGGTGCGAACGCAATACCGACTGCGAACATGTTGCCGTAGGTCGGGTTCTGGTAGGTGCGCGGCCAGTCCTTGGCGCGCCACTCTTCGTAAGGCTTCGGCGTGTAGTCCGCGTCAACCTTCATGAAGCCAGCCGGGTTGAATACGACATCGGAGATGTCGTTGCCCTCACGGTCAAACGCCTTCATCGGGATGCCGGTGAACGGGGGAAGGAGCATTGCGAAGTCGTAGTCGAGATCGTGCTCTTCACCGTCAGCGTTTTCGTAAGTTAGCTTGTCCGGTTCGATGTTCTTAACAGCAACGGTTGAAATAGCCTTTACGCCACGCTCGCGGAAGATTGATTCTGTCCACAGTTGCGAGGTCGTGAAGTAGCCGTCCTGCTTGAACGTCATGCCGCCAACGCCGAGGTCACCGAGCTTCGGTTCGTTGGTGATGTAAACAATCTCAGCCTTGTCGCGTACGCCGTGCTGGCGTAGTTCGAAGTCAGTGTTGAAGGTGTACTCGAATGCCGCGCCTTGACAGGTGCAGTTACCGGCGCCCATGCCGATAACGAAGCGGAGGCGTTCGCCGTTCTTCATGCGCTCAACAGCGTTGAGGAACTCCTGACCACAAACTTCAGCGTGGTCGTCGGTGCAAACCGACTGGGTGTAGCCCTTCTCTGGGCCAAGGCCAGGAGTTGCGTCGAAGTTCAGCTTCGGTCCCGTCGCGTTAATCAGGTAGTCGAACTCGACACGGTCGGTCTGACCCTTGCGTGAGGGGTCCGTGTATTCGAACTCTACCTGCGGGCGCGGGTTGTCTTCGGTGCCCTCTGGGTAAATGTTGTGTGCTGCCGCCTGGCGGAAATCGATGCCGTACTTTTCGTAAAGCGGGCGAAGTTCGAAAACCACTTTCTCACGAGGCATTGAGCCCGTTCCAACCCAAATGTTGGAGGGGACCCAGTTCCACGTGGGCTTCGGCGATACGACTACAACCTGGTGTTCTGTGTTCTTTAGCTCTCTGGCAAGGATCATCGTTGCTGTGTGACCAGCGATGCCTGCGCCAAGAACGACAATTTGAGCCACGGTGTTTCCAATCGTCGGAATTGAAAGTTGATAAAAGTTAAGCCCATATCCAACACAAATTAATGCTTGTGGTGGTTAAACCCACTACGCTGTGCTGGTCTGAGCCACATATTTAATCCTAACAGCATGCGCGCGTGTTATCCACGCCACTGAGGCGAAAAACGGCCTAAAATATGTGACTTCGTATACGAATCTACGAGGGCGCAGCTCGCTTACCTTCAAATTTGGATAAAAATCTCAAGACGCACAATCCGCCAAAATTGATTAATAATGAGCAATATCTGCAAAGCCAGCTCAATTTCAAGCAGTTTGCGATATGTTTGACTAGCGACTGATATTCGGGGCCAATGTCCCTACCCTGATATGAACCTGGCAAAGAAGCTAAGGAACCTGCATGAAAACAAAGAAGTTGATCGCGGCGATCGCGATCTGCGGTGTCACGTTTGGAGTCAGCGTCCTGCCCGCTCTGGCGGACGATCCAGTTGAAAACGTGGACAAGGAAATCTACACGGCGGCGGACTCGACGCTGCAGGCGTGGGCAAATGAAAAGACTGCTTCGCATTCAGCCAAGCCCTACATTGCCACGCTCCATCCGACCTCGGGTGGTGCGGAGGCTCCCGGTAATTCATACGGTGTCTTCGGGGAGGGCTTCGTTTCCGCAGACCCGTCCGACACCACCGATGCGAAGATGGGCATGCTCAGCTTCGACCTCGAAAATCTGAATGAGGCCCCGCAAGCTGCATATCTTGACTTGACGTATATCGGGCACCGGATTCTGCAGGCCGGCGGGGACGCCACGGCGCACGTGGGTGCGACGCTGGTTGACACGTCGAAGTGTACGGATTCGGCGCCTGCCTGCGGAACGGATGTTGCGACGTGGGCGAAGCGTCCTGACTTCGCAGTTGATGACGCCAATACGGCGTACGCGGAAGAGTTCGACGCGCGCGTGGCGGACCTCTACACCTCCGACAGCATGACGATTCCGGCTGATAAGCGCAAGGACGTTCGTATCGACGTCACCGACCTCGTTGCGAAGGCGTTCGAGGGCGATGCTCGGCTGGTGACTTTCGTAGTGGGGGAGACCAACAATGTTGAGTTGCGGTTTGCGTCCTCCGAGGGCGCGGGCGGCATGCTGCGGGGGCTGTCGGCGGCGGATGCTCCGAAGCTGACGGTAACGGTTCCTGATACGCCGGCGCCGGGTGTGCCCGAGGGGCCGCGCGCCTGGGAAGACAAGACTGAGTCAATGACCGGCCACGACGTCTTGTGGTACAAACAGCCTGCCACCCAGACTGCTGATGGCAACGTAGGCGCTGGCGCCAATATTTCCGGTGTGCACAACAAGTGGCAGCGCACCACCTTGCCGATCGGTAACGGCAAGGTTGGCGGCACCGTTTGGGGCGAAATCGGTGAAGAAAAGATCACGTTCAACGAAGAAACCCTTTGGACAGGTGGGCCCGCGCAGGGACGCCAGTACAACGGTGGCAATGAAGAAGGTCGAGGCCGTAATGGTGCCGCTCTTCGCGAGCTGAATGCAGAACTTGCAAGCGGTAAGACGACGGTCGCTAATCCGGGTGCTCTGACGGGTGGCTTTAATGCGGCTTCGCAGGGTTCATACCAAAACTGGGGCGACCTGCGGATCAAGTCGCTCGACCAGATGCCCGCGGACGTTAACTTCTACGAGCGCTCACTGGACCTGTCGACTGGTGTTGCGTCCGTGCATTTCAATGCCAATGACACCGACTACATGCGCGACTACTTCGTTTCAAACCCGGACAACGTCATGGTGGCACGCCTTGACGCAGTGGGTGCGAAGAAGCTGAACCTGGACGTCACACTGCCGTTGAACCCGGGTTGGTCGCGCGCTTCAGAGCAGGTCTCAGTTGCAGACGGCAAGCTGACATCATCTGGAGTTCTGGGCAATAACGGCCTCCTATATAACGCGCAAATCAAGGCGGTCGTCGAGGGCGAAGGCGCTTCGACTTCCAATGCCGACGGTGCACTGCGCGTGTCTGGTGCGACGGGCGTGACGCTGTACATTTCGGCCGCGACGGATTACAAGCAGGTTCACCCCGGTTACCGTACCGGCGAATCGGCGGCCGAACTGGATGCGCGCGTTGCAAAGACCGTCGAGGACGCGGCTGCGAAGGGCTACGACGCGGTGCTTGATGCGCACGTGAAGGATCACTCCGGGTTGTATGACCGGGTTTCGGTCGATTTGGGACAGAGCCCAACCTACGGCGAGGGGGCACTCCCGACGGATGACCTGCTGTACCGCTACAAGATTGACAATGCGAACCGCGCTCAGCAGCGCGCGCTTGAAATGCTGATCTACGATTACGGTCGCTACCTGAC
>DUQT01000084.1 GCA_012837655.1 Actinomyces sp.
GGCAGGTAACTCTCCCTTGCCCGAACTGTCGGCGGACATCACTCGTCCTCGTCCCGGGTTCGGCGGGCAACGTTTCGCAGCACGGCTTCAACTTGCGCACCTCGCCGCGTGAGGGCAAGTGCCCGCTGAATCTCCACGACCATCTCGTCCTCGGACCGCTCGATGCCGTCGGACCGAATCCAGCGCGCAACCTCATCCAACTGATCATCCGAGTACGCCGCCAACGGCAACCCTACCGCCACCTCGGGCCGGCGCTTCCGGTCGGAATCGTTGCGTTGCCACGGGATCTCGCCCGTCCCGTGAATATCCTCATCCGCCTGGAGCCGGATCATGCGCTGCGCCGCCGTCTCCGTGCCGAAAGTTTCGTCATTCGACGTCATTTCCGGATCGTTTGGGTCTGAATCATTTCCGAGGGCGTGGCTCGATTCCTCACCAGTTTCGCCAGCTGCTTTACCGGGCTGATCCGATTGGCTGTTTGGGTCTGAATCGGAATTTACGCCAGTGGCCAGGTCTTCGGGTGACCGGCTGCCCTGTTCAAGCTCATCCGTGTCCGGCACGTCATCACCAGCAGGAGCATCAACCGAGACGGGTTCTTCCTGTTCAGGTTCATGCTCAGCGGCAACCCTCGCAGCCAGAACGGGATCCTGTTCAAGACGCTCATCCAGAGCATCAAGCACAAGATCAACGATTGCGTCGGCTTCCTTCTGCGGGTCAATGAACACAGCCATCGCTAGCTCAGTGCGGGTCTTCCAACCGTGAGCTTGCAACAGTTCCGGCCAATAGCGATCGCGCCGGCGCAAGGACCGTTCAGCCACGTAGGTCTCATCATCGGTAAGCACAGCGACCAGCAACTCATCCGGAATCGTCGGGTGACCGATAGCGAGAGGAACTCGCAGCGAGCCCTCCACTCCAACATTCGGAATCACCGTCAACCCGACAGAGTACAGCCGATCCGCCAAATCAATCAGCAACTGATCAGGTTGCGCCTGCGTCGTTGGCCAATCGTTCTCGTAAGCCGCGCCAGCGTCTGCCCCGGTGCCAGTCTCAGTCCTGACGCCGGCATCAGCACCTGCACCAATCTCAGTCCTGACGCCAGCGTCCGTCTCGGAACCAACGTCCGAACCAGATCCTGATTGTCGTCCGCTGCCAGAGGCCCCGTGTCCTTCCACCGCGTGTCCCTGCGAACGCGCTGAGGCGCCGGGCAAGCCCGCACCGCCAGAAGCCGATCCGGCCCCCGAGCCGCCAGAAAACAGACCAGCCCCAGAACCGCCAGCAAGGCCAACCCCACCATCCAGGGCCTGCCCGCTGGACAGCGCTTCGGCATTGCTCATCAGGTCAAGTAGCAGGCGCGGCCCATCAGAGGTGAACCGGTCGCGGTCAAACTGCCCAGGGTGGATGGACGCCACAATGTGCAGATCATCGCCAGCGCATCCCAGCACTTCAACCAACTGCTGCAGCCCATCGGCCTCGGAAATCGCACCAAAGTCGTGTAGTACGCGACCGTGCGGTGTCTTCGCGAACCCGACGGATAGGATAACGCGGTCACGTCGCAGGTTCGTGTCGTCGCCGGGCGCGATGATGACGAACGGGTCGGGCCGGTCGATCCTGAAGAATGACTCCAGCGCGGGCGATTTCGCGACCATCGCGGATAGGTTTTCGCGAAGTCGCTCCGCGTGAATCTGGTTCAAAGTCACAACAGCAAGCGATTTTTCAGGTTGTACGAGGGCGTGCTCGATGACCATTTCGGTGACGGCGTCGACTTCTTCTGCGGAAGACTCAACGGCTGCCTTGTCGGGCGCAGGCATTCCGCGGCCGTCAACATACGTGATCGCAAGTTTCGACCCGGCACGCGGCACGGGAACCGGCACGCCCGCATGAGCCACGCGATACCGGTTGAACAGTCGCCCGACGTATTCGTTCACGCGCATGGGAACGGGCTTGATCCGCGCGGTTGCCATGAGCGGATCCAACGCCTCCACAGTCAGCGACGGCCGCGACTTATCCGCTGTGACAACCACCTGCCGCGCCCGCGCAATCAGCGGAACCAGTTCCGCAAGCGGCATCTGGTCCACGTCCTCAATCACAAGCAAATCGACCGACTGTCGGAGCGGCACCAACGAAGGCACCAAAACCGGCGCCGAAATCACGATTGGGAACATTTCCTGCGTCAGCTTCGACGACGCGTACATCGTCATGTCCAGATCGTGGGTCAGTTTTCCAGCGCCGAGGGCGTTGCGAAGTTGCGCTTCTTCCTCAAAGTGGTGCGCCATCTTGTCCACGCGTCGACGTCGAATCTTGTCTGACGCGACTGCCGCGAGCGACTCAACCTGCTCCTTATCCAACCGCTGTAGGTCAACGATTAGGTTCTGCAGGTTGGCGGGGTCGAACCCGCCCAGGCTTGGAACCTGAGTCAGCATGACGCCAAGCGCCGATGCCCACCACGCCAGGTCCAGTTCCTTCTCAACCAATGACGCCGGCACGTTGCGTTTGCGCAGGTCTTTAACCAACCCGTCCAGGCCAAACTTGTGCAGGGTCTTCAACGTCTCAATTCGTTCGGGGAGCACGCGCGCGCCCGCCGGATCCGCGTTCAGGCGATCCATCAGCAGGGACAGCTCCCCGACATCCATGCGCGTGAGCGGTCCGTGTGCAGTCGCTAGATGCGCGTCCAGCTTCTGCAGGTCCTCTTCAACGCGGTCAGCGTGCTCCTTCATTTCGTCCAGGTTTGAAGGCACCTTTGGCCACCCGTCAACGGCCTGGTGTCGACGCCAAACGTCGCGCTGATGCTGCACCTTACGCAGTTCTTCATTCAGGTCTTCAACGTAGCGACCCGGGCGCAACATATCCTTTGCCGACTTCACCAAGTGCCTGCGCTGACGCCGCTTCATCGGGTAGCCGTGGTCGCGCCGCCACTGCTTCGACGCCGTCGCAATGACCATGTCAGCAATCTGGCGTTCGAAAATGGCCGGCTGAAACACGTCCAGAGCCTCTCGCACGCCCTCCAACATCCGCAACTGTTCGCGCCATTCCTTAAACGTGGTCGCCGGGTTCAACCCAGTCTGCCCAGCCGTGGACGACATGTTGACACGTAGCGTTGGCAGTGAATCTCGCGAAAGTCGATTTATGCGTTCGAGGACGGGGCTGACCTGCTCATCCGAGGAGATGACCGCCCCGAACCAGGCATCATGACTCGTGGCCTTTGAGAACATGCCCTGATCGACAGCTGTTCGCAAAGCTGCCTTGGCCGCGTCCTCTTTGTCTTCCGCCAGATTTGTCAGTGTTTCAGCGGAAAAACGAACCTTCGTGCGCGGGCCCGGCCGAGTCGACGTCAAGTCCGTCAACACCTGCAGCGCGTCGTACGCCGAAACACCCCACTGTGCGAACGGTCGATGCAATTCCTCAGTGTGGGAGGCCAGCGCCTCCCGAACACGCCGCAGCTGCGTCCTCATAAGTTCAATGGATTCGCGATCCACGAAAGGTGATTCGTCGCGGAAAATGGTTTCCAGGTTTGTAATAAGGGAACTTTTCGCGTCCGCCGCGGCATCCAAACGCGCGACAGCGTGCGCGAGTCCCTGATCGTTCAGGAAGTTCCACAGCGCGTCGTTGCGGTGACGGTCCGCTGCAACGACCAGGACCTTCTTATCCTGCGCGGCGGCGTCCGCAACGATGGACGCGATCATGGGCGCGGGTTCGGCGCCTCCCGCCACGTCAAACATGACATTCGTACCAGCGGCGACGGCCTCAACACTGTCGAGGTCCTCCGGCAACTGGTCACCAATCCCGCGTTCCTTCCACGGATCGCGGTCAAACGGGTTCGGCTCCGCAAGGTCCTTCTTCAACCTGTCCGCCGCGCGTTCATCGCCAGTCAGCGCCGTTACAAACGTAGATTCCAGTAACCGATCCACTTCATTAAGTTCATCCGCGAGGACGTGAGCGGGGTGCAGGAACTGGGCAATTTCCATGCGTTCGTCTGACTTGAAGCCGGGAAGAATCCCGGAAATTGCGTCGCGCAAACGGCTCAACGCCGGCGTCGGAGTGAAACCGTGGGCCTGGTGGGCGGAGTCAACAATGGCTTGAGTATCTAGTTCAGTGCCAGTCTTTTGAGCCGCCGCGACCAGCTCAGGCGCGACAGTTAGCCGACCCGTCAACCGGATCGTCGGATCCCCCATCGAATCAAGTTCAATATCTACTTCGCGCAGGAGCATCGGCGAAGTCTGTTGACCATGCTCACCGTTCCAAAACGCGTGGCCAAACGACATGTGGATGGGGGCTACACCGTGGGCTACGGCAACCGAACGCGCCTGATCCATCAGTTCGCGAACAATTCGGCGAGCTCGCTCGGCCTCGCCCGCCTCGCGCACAAGCAGCGACAAACGGGTCGTGCGTTCCGCGAACAACTGCGCCATTCCCCCCGGATGCGCATACGTCATATCCAAACGAGGGCGCGACGGATCTTCAACAAAAGATCTGGTAATCGCGTCGAGCTCCTCCCGCCACTTCGCTACTGCATGGCGGCGATTAATCAGCTCGTCGTTCGGTGACAGCGGCCTGGTCCGTCCATCAGCCTCTGACTGCGAACGGTCGGTCCCAGCGCCGCCCTCTGACGCATTTGATTTCACCTCGGAATTCCGGGCGTCTGCAGACTGCGCAGAATCCGGGGTCGCTTCGCCTGACCGCGTCTTCTTGGAGCGGTCGTCATCGTGCGATTTAGAACGAGAGAAAAAACTAGATACCACGGTGCCAACACTATCGACAACACCTGGACGATCGGTGAAGGCACGTCGAACAACGGGAATCTTTCCTAATTAAGGTACGCCCGCGGAAACAAGTACAGTTAAACTGCTGGTGTATGAAAGGGGTCCTCGTGACAAGTCGTACCGCTAAGTTCACTACCGCCATTCTTGGCGCCGTTGTACTTCTAGGTGCCTGTTCACCCTCAACGCAAGCGGAACCGCAGCAAACCGAAACCGCGGCAACGACTGAAAGTACCGTCACTTCTTCGGATCCTTCCGGCTCTGAATCGTCGGTTCGCGAGGGCGTCCTCGCACACATCACTGCAACTGCCACGAATCCGGGCAAACCGGACATGAAGGTTGACTCCGATTACGGTCTTGAGTTTGGCGTCGGCATTATTGACCCGGAGGCGTACCTGATCGCGGTGATTTCTGATGGGGGCTACCAGATGGGTGACCTCGTAACCGCAACGTTTGAACTTCGCGATGAGGGTGACCAGATCCTGTCCTCGGGACACGAATCGAAGCGGTTCATGACTGGTAACGACCTGGTTTTCCCGATGCGCATGAAGCTCCCGGACGGTATTGATGCTGCGAGCGCACACGTTTCGATCGTGATCGAAGCTGAAGATCGAGAAATCCCGTCCGCCGGTGAAAGCGCCGACCTCGAAGTTGGTTCCACAGTGCTTTCCACGATTGATAACAAGCCGGTTTTGGCGTTCAACGTTGAAAACACGTCATCTCTTGTGGCGACCAAAGCGCGTATGGACGTCGTTTGCTACGACGAAGCGGACCGCATAATCGGTGGGGGTGAGGCCGTTCCGCCCAACCTTGAACCGCACGCAAAGCTCGGCATGCATGCCGTGCTGGTCACGACCGGTGACCCGGAAAACTGCGAGATCTTCCCCGTGGTTCTGCAATCACAGGAGCCAACCAAAACTACCGGCAATAACGAAGACGAAGCCGAAAAGCCAGCTAATTCGAAATAATAGGTTCTAAGAAATAGGCTGAGCGCCAAAATCGGTTTCAGGTGGAAGCCACAGACACAACAACGAATTGTTATCAGATTGTAATCCGAATCCAGAAGAGCTTCCCGATTTAGCGAATGCGCCTTTCCAGCTACTTTTCGCGGCAAATTTTTGCTCGCAAGCAAGCATCTTCATGTCAAGAAAATAAAATCCGGAAAAATCCTTACAAATAGGCCCAAAGCCACCCTGACACGCTGTCATATAAAATAGACTTCTTTTTAACCGGATATTTCCAGTAAATTCAATGAAGAATTGCTGGGAATTGAAGGGGCCGTAATTTGTCAGCCCATCAAGCAAAGGCTCAAGGAGGAGCAATGAGCAAGGCAAAGCGCCAAAAAGGCGCGATTACCCCGCATTTGTCCTGCAAGCCCTAGCTGTGTTCGTGGTGGGTTCCCTTATTGGAGTAAGTCTTTTCACGATCATATACGCGAAGGGCTATTCCTATTTGGGAAACGATCCAAAAGCGTGCATTAACAGAGATTTCAGGTTCCTACGGGGTTTCCGGAGTTCCGAGCCACGTCCTCATTGATAAAAATGGCAACATCGCGTGGACCAAAATTGACACTATCAACGAAGGCGATATCGAACAGGCAATGGCAAAACTGTAATCAGGGTGATACGCACCACTTGGATTTCTCGACATCGAGAGACTTAATGATGAGATACTCCTATTAGATTGGCGTCGCGACGACGCCACCTTCGATATTCTCATCTTGTACCCAATGGAGAGGAACCAAGTATGGCCACCATCATCTATACGCACACCGATGAGGCGCCAATGCTGGCAACCCATTCGCTGTTGCCCATCATCGAAGCTTTTGCATCAACCGCCGGTGTCGAGATTGAGACTCGCGATATTTCACTTGCAGGCCGTATCCTGGCCGCGTTCTCGGACCGCCTGCCGGAAAACCAGAAGGTGAACGACGCTCTGGCTGAACTTGGCGACCTTGCCAAGAAGCCGGAAGCAAACATCATCAAGCTGCCGAACATTTCCGCATCGATTCCGCAGATGAAGGCGGCTATCAAGGAGCTCCAGGAAAAGGGCTTCGACCTTCCAAACTACCCGGATTCCCCGCAGACCGACGAAGAGA
>DUQT01000085.1 GCA_012837655.1 Actinomyces sp.
AATGGCAACGAAGCCCCTTCAAATGGCGCCGAAGAACAGGCACCTGATACCGAACAAACCCAGGAACTAACGGTGTTTGCCGCAGCATCACTCAACGCCGCGTTTTCCGACATCGCCACCGAGGTATTCGAACCCCAGAACCCGGGCGTAAGTGTCAAGTTTTCCTTTGAAGGCTCCTCCACTCTCGTAGACCAAATCACCAACGGCGCTCCGGCCGACGTATTTGCGTCCGCCGACCAGCGCAACATGCAAAAAGCAATCGATGCAGACCTCGTTGAAGATCCCATCAACTTCACCGACAACGAGCTCACCCTAATTGTTCCCGCCGGAAACCCCGGCAATGTAACCGGTTTGGATGATTCCCTATCCGGCATCAAACTCGTCGTCTGCCACCCGGAAGTCCCCTGCGGCAACCTAACTAAGGACGTGTTCGACCGCGCAGGCATTGACCTCAATCCCGTTTCCGAAGAACAAAAAGTCACCGATGTTCGCGGCAAAATCGAATCCGGCGAGGGCGATGCTGGGCTCGTGTACCGCACTGACGCCATTGCCGCTGGCGACAAAGTCGAAGTCATTCCAATGAGCGTTAAGGGGACCAACATCTACCCAATCGCCGTTGTTAAAGAGGCGAAGGATCCTGAACTTGCTCAGAAATTCATCGACGCAGTTCTATCTGACGCCGGTCAAGAAATCATGGCAAGCTACGGATTCTCCACAGTTTCCGAATAATTCCTAGCTGAAAGAATCCCTGTCGAAATACATGAGAGGTATCACCAAAGATCGTTTAGCGCCTGCCCCCTGGCTTGCCGTTCCAGCGGGGCTGGCGCTAATTTTCGTACTCATTCCATTCTTGGGAATGTTTGTACAGGTGCGCTGGACCGACCTCGGAACCCTGCTGGCCGGCGAGGCAGCTCAGGACGCTCTTTGGCTTTCGCTCAAAACGACGGTCCTATCCACCGTCATTTCAGTGCTGCTGGGCGTTCCGCTGGCACACGTAATTGCTTATGAGAACACCCGTCGCAACAAGCCGACCTGGCTGGGCAGAACGCTGACTGTACTAGTGACCCTTCCAATGGTTTTACCGCCCGTCGTTGCGGGTCTTGCCCTGCTCATCACGTTTGGCCGGCGCGGCCTTGTTGGCGAATACTTGCACATGTTCGGGATCCAGATTGGATTCACCACCACCGCTGTCGTCATGGCGCAGATCTTTGTGGCGATGCCTTTCCTGATCGTGTCCCTTGAGGGCGCACTTCGCACTCGCGGCAATGACCTTGAAAAAACAGCGCGAAATCTAGGAGCTTCACGCACCCGAGTTTTCTTTGAAATCACACTCCCCCTAACCCTTCCGGCAGTTGCCTCCGGAACAGCCTTGACGTTTGCGCGTGCCCTCGGCGAGTTTGGCGCAACGATCACCTTTGCGGGCTCCCTGCAGGGCGAAACCCGAACACTCCCCCTGGAGATCTACGTTCAACGCGAAATCGACACCGACACAGCACTGGCACTAGCCGTGGTTCTTCTAGCCGTCGCGTCAATCGTCATTGCGATTACGTCTTTAATTTCATCGTTTTCAAAAAGCCGGTTGGAAGGTGCTCAAGCTGGTCGTCGACCAGAGGACCTAGATCCGACCTCGCCGCTTCAGATCATCACTGAACTGAAGAAGCTCGACGTCAAGCCGCAAAAGTGCGCGAGCCAGCCGAACGCCGTCGAGATTCACGGTGGAATTAAAGAGCGCGGCGTTTTTGTCGACGCGGAAATAAAGCAGGGTTGCATCACCGCCCTCGTGGGCCCAAATGGGGTCGGAAAATCAACGGTGCTGGAAATGATCGCTGGGACTTTACGTCCCGACGAGGGCGCTGTTGTCAACGCGTTGGGTGAAGATGGGGCTTCCACTGTTGTGTGGCTTGAACAGCGAGCACATCTATTTCCGCACATGAAAGTTGTGGACAATGTGGCTTTTGGGCCGCGAGTTCGGGGTGTGAATAAAGAGGAGGCGTATCGTCGCGCGCTGGCTGAGCTGGAGGCGGTTGGTTGCCTGCACCTAAAGGATCGGGGGCCAACGCAGCTTTCGGGTGGGCAGGCTCAGCGCGTTGCGATTGCGCGCGCGTTGGCGGTTGATCCCGATTTGGTGTTGCTCGACGAACCTTTCGCCGCGGTCGATTCCGCGATCGCCTGGTCATTGCGCCTGGTGTTGCGCAACAGGATCCGGGTATCCGAAGCCACGGCAGTGCTCGTGACTCACGATCTGGTTGACGCGGCGATGATGGCTGACCGGCTACTCGTGTTGGAGGACGGCCGCACCGCAGAACAGGGCTCCACGGACGAGGTCTTGAGCAACCCGCATTCAGACTTCCTTATCAACCTGACGGGCACCTCTCGCGTCGGCGCGAGCGCGGATTCCAAGGTAGTTCGTTCAGAAAATCTGCGCGTCGAAACCATTTCTAATACGAGGGCGCAATTCGGAACCGCACGGGAATCGGCACACGCACAGAGTGTAGCGGCCGGTCCGGGGAAAGCCGGCACTCAAGGCACTGCCGCTGCTCAGAATCCTGCTGACGGACAGCGTTGTGCTACCACCCCGAATTCTGCCAATACCGGCGCCCCTTCACTAAACGCAGAGGGAACAGTCGTTCAAACTGCCTTCATGGCGTCGGGCGAAACTGCGATCGTGAAGCTCGATTCGGGTGACCTGATCACGATTGCCGTGAACGTTTACAACCGGGACGCCCTGACTACGGGGGCGCGCGTCCGAGTCACAGAGGTCGCGCCAGCGTCCGCACCACCCGGCCCAGTTTCCGGGTCACAGTAGTCTCCCAGCACCCACATCACTCGACCCCGTGTCCGGGTCACAGAAATCGCGCCAGCGCCCACACCACTCGGCCCCGTGTCCGGGTCACAGTAGTCGCGCCAGTGTCCGCACCAAGAGGCGCGCGAGAGAGGCACCAACCCCGGCTCTCCCTGGTACGGACAGTAAAAAGGTGGTGGCCCCAGAAAAATCTGGGGCCACCACCTTCAAAATTACTTATGCCAAGGGGCGCTTGCCGTGGTTTGCTGCGCTCTTGCGACGTGCCTTGCGCTTGCGGCCTCGCTTACTCATAATCCACTCCTCGTTATTACCCACCCATTTTTGGGTAGAACTATTCGGACAACTTACTTAGTTTCGCACAATTTCGCGGAATTTAATAATCTTGTGTTTCAATTCTCAGGTGCGTCATCCGCACCTTAGAAATCACGCGCGTGCGCAAAGATGAGGGGGCCTGCTCAAAGTAGCAACGTCTAACGAGTTCCCTGACGTGAAGTTCCGCATCGACTCGGTCCCTGCAGTACGGGCAGTTGTCGATGTGCTTTTCAAGGCTCTTCGTGCGATCAGTGTCGAGTTCACCATCTGTGTACTCAAAGAGGAACTTATCCAACTGTTCGCAGGGTGTGCACTTTTCGGTCTCGTCGTTATGCATCCTCATCCCCCTCTACTGTGATCCCCATCCGAGATGCGTAATCCGCGAGCGCTTTTCTCAGCTGCGCCCTCCCACGGTAAATACGTGACATGACTGTCCCGATCGGGGTGTCCATAATTTCGGCGATTTCTTTGTAGGAGAATCCTTCGACGTCTGCGAGTAGCACCGCTTCCCGATACGTGGCGGGTAGGGCTTCGAGGGCTTCTCGAACCCTGTCGTCCGGCAGGTCGTCTAACGCTTCAGCTTCTGCGGATCGAAGCCCCACAGGGTGATGGTCGGCCGCCTGGTAAAGTTGCCAGTCCTCAACGTTGTCATCAGAGGACTCCTGAGGTCGGCGCTGCTTCTTGCGGTAAGTGTTTATGAACGTGTTCTTCAAGATGCGGTACATCCACGCCTTGAGGTTCGTTCCGGGCTTGAAAGTGTGGAACGAACTAAACGCGCGAGCGTAAGTATCTTGAACTAGGTCTTCGGCGTCAGCTACGTTACGCGTCATTCGCATCGCCGCCCCATAGAGCTGGTCCAGAAGTGGCAGCGCCTCTTCTTCGAACCGCGCGCGTAGCTCGTCCTCGTCGAAATCGTTGGGTTTCATCAATATCGAGCATAGTGCCACCTCCTACACTCCTCATAACAACGCGCGTCTCGATTTTGTTCCCGCGGCTTGCACATGCAATCGTTTGAGATGTGGGTAACATGTATATATGAACGTACTACGCTTAGTTGCTCGCCCGTTGATCGCATTGCCGTTCATTGTTGACGGTATTTCTGCTGTTCGGAATCCAGAAGATCACGCACGCCAGTTTAAGAAGGTGGCTCCCTACCTGGAGCGCCTGGGTGTGCCCCCGATTTTGACGTCGGACGCGAAGATGGCTTCGCGCATTCTTGGCGGTTTCACGGCTATCGCTGGTACTGGTTTCGCGCTGGGGAAGGCTCCCCGTTCATGCGCGGTAACGCTTGCTTCGGTGGCTGTTCCGATTGCTTTGATCCAGAATCCGGTGTGGACCGCGGAGTCTAAGGAAGAACGCGAACGCTACCGTCGCGGTTTGGAACGCTACGGCGCTGTCCTTGGCGGCCTGCTCCTGGCAACTGTTGACCGCAAGGGCCAGCCTTCAAAGGCGTGGGCGCTGAACAACTGGCGCCAGCACCAGGTTGAACTGGCTGAGGCCCGCAACGACGCGTGGATTGCCGCTAAGGAAGCCTTTGACGCCTAACCCCTGGGCTGCTCCTCGCGTCTTAAGACCTGTAGACGCAGACGTCACGATTCCCGGTTCGAAGTCTTTAACGAACCGGGAACTTGTGCTGTCTGCGCTCGCTTCAGGAACCTCTACCCTGTCTGGAGCTTTGCACGCGCGCGACACGCGTCTAATGATCGACGCACTGCGCCAGCTGGGTGCCGAAATTGAAACAGGCGCGGACAACTGGAAGATCTGCAAGATCCCCCGCGTTCCCGGCTCCAACCCCGTGTCTATTGACTGCGGCCTGGCCGGAACCGTCATGCGTTTCATTCCCGCCGTGGCGGCCCTGCAGTCACGCCCAGTCCGCTTCATCGCCGACGAACAGGCCAACGCACGCCCAGTAAAACCGCTTTACCGCGCGTTGCGTTGCATGGGCGTTGATTTCGACTACGAGGGCGATGCTCAGTACCCGGTAACGATCCAGGGCCCCGCCACTGTTAGTGGCTCCGTAAAGCTTGATTCTTCGGGGTCCTCCCAGTTCTTGTCAGCGCTCCTCCTGGTCGCTCCCCTGCTGGACGCGGACAGCGACTACGTTGAGATCAAACTGACCGGATCACTGCCCTCAAAACCTCACATTGAGATGACTATCGAGGCTCTACGCGCCCGCGGCGTTGAAGTGCAGTGGACTTCTGAAACGTCGCTACGAGTCAAGCGGGGCGACATCGCACCCCGCGACAAAGTCATCGAACCGGACCTTTCCAACGCCGGCCCCTTCCTAGCCGCCGCAGTCGTGACCGGGGGGCGTGTGCACGTCCCCTACTGGCCGCTCAAGACCACCCAGGCCGGCGATGCTTGGCAGCAGATCCTGCGCCAAATGGGCCAGGAAGTAAATCTGGTTCCGCTTGGAACTGAGTACGGCACACTGTGCGTGCGCGGCAACGAGATCACCGGATTTGAAGGCGACATGTCACAGGTCGGCGAGCTCGTACCGACACTTGCAGCCATGTGTGTTTTCGCAGCAACGCCCTCGAAAATCACCAATATTGGTCACCTGCGCGGACACGAAACGGACCGCCTAAGCGCCATCGCGACTGAACTGCGCAAACTTGGCGTGGATGTGGATGAGGGCGAGGACTACCTGCGGATCGATCCGACCAACGGCTGGCGCGAAAAGCTGGATGGCCCGATTGAACTGCATTCTTATCACGACCATCGAATGGCAACTTTCGGCGCGATCATTGGTCTGGGAGTGCCCGGCATCCTAGTGGACGACGTTGAAACGGTGTCAAAAACGATGCCGGATTTTGTGGAACGGTGGAATCAAATGCTGGCTGGGAGTTTGAATGGCCAGGCGTGACATCGGCACCGACGACCCGCGCGTGCGGGTGCGCCCGGGCAAAGGATCGCGACCTCGAACGAAGCGACGTCCCGACTATTCAGATGCACCAATCGGGCGCGTAATCGCCGTTGACAGGGGTCGTTATCATTTGATTTCCGAGGACGGTGCTCGGTTGCTGGCTGTAAAGGCTCGCGAGATTGGTCGGGGCGCGATCGTGGTTGGCGACCGCGTGCGGCTGACCGGAGATCTTTCGGGGCGAAAGGACACTCTGGCGCGGATCGTGGAGGTCATGGAACGGGACACGGAACTGACCCGTTCTGCGGAGGATTCCGACGCGAAGGGGCGCGAAAAGACCATCGTCGCGAACGCTGACGTCATGGTCATAGTGGCGGCAATGACGAACCCGCCGGTGCGACCCGGGTTCATTGACCGGTGTCTGGTTGCCGCGTTTGATGCTGGCATGGAACCCCTGGTTTGCCTGACTAAAGCGGACCTGGGCGACCCGGACAACGTGCAGGACTTCACGAAGTCGCTGGGCGTGGACACGATTACCGTGTCAATGATTGGGGATCATCCCGCAAATGAAGGTTACGAGGCCGTTGCAAAGCGACTGACGGGACACACCGCAGTATTGATCGGCCACTCCGGGGTTGGGAAATCAACGCTTATCAACGCGTTGATCCCAGAAGCTGATCGCAGCATTGGCGATGTAAATGAGGTCACTGGCCGCGGGCGACACACGTCAACTTCAGTGGAGGCACTGCCCCTGCCTGGAGGTGGCTGGGTCATTGACACGCCGGGCGTGCGCGGATTTGGTTTGGCGCACGTTGAGCCAAACACGGTTATCGCAGCGTTTGACGAACTGTGGGAAGTGACCGAGGACTGTCCGCGCGGTTGCGAACATCTACCGGATTCTCCGGAGTGTGCGCTGGATGATTGGGTCCGAGAATCCCCAGAGAGCGAGAAAGAATACCGACGCACGCGGGTCGAGTCGATCAGGCGCCTGCTAACGAGTCTCAAAGCCGCCCACGAGAAGCCGTGGGAAAACTAGGGCAGGCTTGTCGTCTAGTGGTCTACGCGAACATCTCCACGAAGTTCGGGATGATCCTGTGGGAATGGCTGACATCTGCAGCCTTGTTTTGATCGATGATGCGCTGTTGCTCGCCGGGAGCGTAGTACCCAACATCCGCGTATTCAGTGATGCGCATGTGCAGTGCGGGCCAGTCTAGTTCTGGGTGGAACTGGGTTCCGTACAGGTTGTTCTTTACTTTGAACAGCTGGACGGGGCACTTCTCCCCTGTTCCAAGTAGGACCGCGTGTTCGGGCATGACCTCGCAGGCTTCCTTGTGACCAACGTAGGCCTGAAACTGGGATGGAAGTCCCTTTGTGATGGGATCGTTTTGCCCTTCTTCTGTCAGGTAGATCGTGGGGGCAGAAATCTCTTCTTGATACTTGTTCGAAAGCACGCCTCCCTGGTGAGCAAGCAGGGTTCCTACGCCGTAGCACACGCCCAGGAAGGGGAAGTCTTCGGCGACCAGCACGTCAAGCAAGTCGGAGATCTCTGATTCAATGCGCTTTTGAACGTCAGTCTTGTGCTGTTCTGGGATCAAGCTGTCGAAAGGCGATCCGCACAGGATTACGCCAGCCCAATCATTCAGGTTGATGTCGGGCATGACGTGTTGTTCCATGCGGTGTCGAACTAGGCGCTCCGGTGAAAGCCCCGAGAGCTTCAAAAACATGTCGTACTCGGATTCCGCGATATTTTCTTGGGGCCGAGACGCTAATAAAAGAAACTTGCTGTTTGATCCCACGAATCCTAGCTTACGATAATCTGTGATATACAGCGCGCTCTCAGGTACCGTTATGAGTATGAACACGCGGACTAAGTATTTGGATGACCTGCGACTTGCCCACGTCCTAGCTGATCAAGCTGATGCGGTGACGATGTCGCGATTTCGTTCTGATGATCTGAGGATCGCCACCAAAGAGGACATGAGCCCGGTGACCGACGCTGATCGAACCACCGAGGAGACGATTCGCCGTCAGCTTTCCACAGCTCGTTCGCGCGACTCCGTTTTTGGTGAAGAAATGGGCACCACCGGAAGGTCTTCGCGCGTCTGGGTGATCGATCCGATTGACGGCACCAAGAACTTCCTGCGCGGCGTTCCCGTGTGGGCAACCCTGATCGCCCTCGTGGAAGATGGAGACGTCGTTGTCGGTGTCGTTTCCGCGCCTGCCCTGCGTCGACGCTGGTGGGCCGCGAAGGGCGGCGGAGCGTTCGCAGGCACATCACTGCAGCGCAACGAACAGATTCACGTGTCAAACATTTCCAAACTGTCCGACGCGTCTCTGTCGTATTCTTCGCTGAATGGGTGGAAGGATCGCGGGCGGCTACCACAGTTCCTCGGACTGATGGATGACGTGTGGCGCACCCGTGCGTACGGCGATTTTTGGTCCTACATGATGGTTGCCGAGGGCGTAGTTGACATCGCCGCTGAACCTGAGCTGGAAGCGTACGATATGGCCGCCCTCGTGCCGATTGTGGAGGAGGCCGGCGGTAAGTTTACCTCCCTGCACGGCGATCCGGGCCCCTGGTCTGGGCATGCTGTCGCAACGAACGGTCTGCTTCACGACACAGTCTTGGAGCGCATCGACTGGCCCGAAGACGCAGAGTAATAGGGATTTCTGACCCACGGCCTTACAGAGTTTCAGCGCGAACCCTTGCGGACTTTCAGGCCCTAAAATCTTGCAGACGTTGAGCACCAACCCCTGCAAGCTTTCAGCCCCAACGCTTGCAGAGTTTCAGCCTGTCAAAATTAATGTCGGTGGGTTTGGTTAACCTGTAGTTATGAAGTTGATTCACACTGCAGATTGGCACTTGGGCCGCACTCTACACGGGCTTTCTCTTGATCGTTTCCAGCAGGAGTTCCTGGCGCATTTCATTGATTTAACGCGTCAGGAACAGCCGGATGCTGTCTTGCTGGCCGGTGACGTTTACGATCGCGCGATCCCGTCTACGTCGGCAATTTCGATGTTGGAGTACGTACTCCAGGAGCTGACTGCGCTGACCCGTGTAATCATGATTCCAGGGAACCATGACTCTGCTCCGAGGCTCGGTTTTGGGTCAGGCCTGTTTACGGATAATCTGCAGATCTTTTCAAAGGTACGTCGAGTTGGCGAACCTGTTGTGATCAGCAACGACTCCGAGTCTTTGAACGTGTATCCGGTCCCCTACTTGGACCCGGATTTCGCCAGGACTTCTCTGTCGGACGCGGTGGATGACGAGGGCGCGCTCACTCCCCTGTCCCGTAGCCATGAGGCCGTGATGGCCGCTGCATTGAAGCGCATCGACTCCGACCTCAAGAATCGAAAAGGACCCGCTGTTGCAATGATCCACGCGTTTATTGCGGGATCTGCGACGTCTGAATCGGAACGCGATATTTCGGTGGGTGGCTCGCAGTCTGTGTCAACTTCTGTATTTGAGTCAATGGGATCAGACCAGCGTGAATCCCGCGGACTAAGCTACGTTGCCGCCGGCCACCTGCATCGCCCGCAACAGTTCGAGACGGACGGTCCGATAATTCGCTACTCAGGGTCGCCGCTACCGTTCTCGTTTTCGGAAGCAAACGACCACAAGTCCACCACGATCCTGACCATTGAAAACGAGGACGTGGCTGTGGAAACTGTCGACGTGCCGCAACCTTACAGTTTGCATCAGCGCAAGGGCACGATCGCGGAGCTAACCCTGGATGTGCCGGATTGGGCTCCGACCGGGTATGCGCACATCGAGGTCACGGACCAAACTAGGCCTGAGCACCTGTTTGAACGGATCCGCGCCGTGTATCCAAATGCCTTACTCATTCGGCATGTTCCTCCAAAGTCGCAGGTTGAGGCAACGCATGCACAGGTTGAAAAGAAGCGGCCGGAGGATCTAGCCCGGGAGTTTTTCACTCTTGCGTTGGGGCGCGATGTCACCGATGTGGAAGGCGACATTATTGACGAAACGTGGCGCCAGGTTCTAGTTGAGGAGGCCCTCTAATGCGACTTCTAACCCTAGAGTTTCAGGCCCTCGGCCCCTTCGCCGGTCATCACCGCATCGACTTCACCAAGTTCGAACCCTCAGGACTGTACCTGCTAAAGGGGCACACGGGATCAGGGAAGTCGACTATCATCGACGCGATCACGTTCGCCCTGTACGGCCGAGTTGCCGGAGGGTCCACCTCTACAACGCAGCGTTTGCGCTCCAACCACGCATCCCGCGACAAGGACACGTACGTTCGCCTGCGCTTTGAAACCTCGCATGGGACCTACCAGGTCACCCGTCGCCCGTCCTACCTTAAAGAAGGCAACAAGAACGAGACGCCAGGCACCGCAACGCTAGTTAAGCTAATCAGTTCGTCTTCCGACGCCGGTGATCCTGGTGACGAGACCTACGAAGAAATCGCTTCCGGCATCAAACCAGTTGGCGATGCCATCCCCGAAATCGTTGGACTAGGCCTGAACCAGTTCCTGCAAACAGTCGTGCTACCGCAGGGCAAGTTCGCCGACTTTATTCATTCCAGCCCCAGTGAACGAAAAGACCTCCTTGAAGAAATTTTCGGGACCGAACACTTCCGCCTCTTCGCGGAGTCTCTCAGACAACAGTCGCGCGAAGCACGCGAAACCTACGAAACCACCCGCAACCGCGTCATAATCCAAGCCGACGAAATGGCACCCGAAATCAGCGAGGGCGTGGCTGGCGAACTGTACGAAAAAGCAATCGGCTTCGCTCTAAACCAGCTTGATGCACGCAGGCAGGAACGGGACCAACAACAAGACCTGGTTACTGCATACCAAGAAACGCTTCAAGAGCTCAAAGCCACTGATGACGAGCGTGCACGCGCGACAGATGCGTCCAACCGATGGACAAAGGCAACCGAAACGCTTGCTCAGCTCGAAGAAGAATCCGAGCAACACGAAGCAGACGTTAAGCAACTAGAACATGCTCGGGAAGCACAGAAAGTCGCATCCGACGTAGCTGCCGACAAACGAGCCAAGCAAGCTCTAAACGATGCCGCTGGCGAAGTCGCAGAGGCACAAGGTGCGCTCCGCCTGGGCCCTGAATTAGCGGACACGGCTAAAGCGAGCGATTTTCCAGATGCGGATCTGGTTTCAGTTGTCGACGCCGTGCTCCATGATTCACATGCAGATCACTCAAAGATTGATGAACGACTAGATGACCTCACCCGGGAACACACGCGCATTGAAGCTGCCGAACAAGACGTCGAGCGCCTAGAAACGTTGCGCGAAAAGCTCACGTCTTTGGACCAGGAACAATCCACCACAAAGTCCAAGATTGCCCAGGACGAGAACACGCTCGAAAAGTTCAAGCCCGCAGCAGAAAACATCGAGCGCGCAATTACTGAGCTAGAAAAGCTTGGCGACGAACTACCTGCACTGCAGAAAACTGAAAATGAGCTAAATTCACGTCATCAAACCGCCCAAGAGCGCGATCAAAAAATACAGGAGCTCACTAGAGCATCCAAAGAGATTAGTCTCCGAAAACGAGAACTCAACGAGACCAAAGCTGCCGCAACAGACATCGTTGCCGGCTGGCTAAACGATTCAGCACTAGCCCTAGCGGAACACCTAGTTGAAGGAGATCCGTGCCCAGTCTGCGGATCATCCGAACACCCCGACCCGCTTACCGGCGACCGCACCGACATCACTTCCGATGCGCTTAGGGAAGCTCAAGAAAATGTTAAATCAGCAGAAGTCTCACTTGAAACCGCTTTGGCCCGACAGGCAGACCTCACCAAACTCATTGAACAACTGAACAAGAAGGCCGGAGGCGACACAGTATCCATTGAGATCGCGCTCGATGAGGCTCGCCAAGAATCTCAGAAAGCTCTTGATGCAAGCAAACAGGCACGGGAATACCGGGTGCAGCTAGACGCT
>DUQT01000086.1 GCA_012837655.1 Actinomyces sp.
GTGGATGAGCGACTAAACGAGAAGTCCTACATCGTCCCCGGCCTCGGTGATGCGGGTGACCGCCTGTACGGGATCGTTGACCACTAATCAGACATCACGCCACGATTGGCAGATTGGCTGCCAGGACTAGTGGTCACCACGCAGAATTTATGGATAGTGCCGGCACTGGTAGCGGCAATGTGATGACTGCTTGTAGTTGAGCCGCCAGCACTGATTGGTTTGAAGAATTATTTGAGGGGACACGCGTGATGCGTGTCCCCTCAAAGTGTCTCTACAGCAAACTTGCTTGTGCCGCCTTTGAAGACCAGTAGTTCAGTTTGTCAGGTCCTGCTTTTCGGCTTGGCAAGTCTTAGAAAGCCGGGATGACGGATCCGTCTGCCCAGGTTTCCTCGATGAACTGCTTGACCTCCGGGCTGTGCAGAAGCTCTTCAAGAGTCTTCAGGGCCTCGTTGTCGTTGTCTTCCGTGCGCCATACCAGGACGTTCACGGCTGGGTTGTCCTCAGGAGACTCAACCAGAAGCGCGTCATCAGCGATGGAAAGGCCGCCCTCCTGAGCGTAGTTACCGTTAATCACGGCGATGTCGACGTCAGGCAGTGAGCGAACCAGCTGCGGGCCCTCGACCTCAATGAATTCGAAGTCCTTCAGCTTTTCAACCGTAAAGATGGTCGCATCTTCGCCCTCGGGAATTTCTACGAGGCCTGCGGATGCAAGAAGCTCAAGGGCACGACCCTGGTTCTGGGTGTCGTTAATGATGCCGACCTGTGCGCCGTCCGGAAGGTCAGCGAGGTCGTCAATCTTGTCGGAGTAGACGCCGAGGGGCTCCAGGTGGACGCCAGCGCCCGGGGTGAAGTCAACGTCGAGTTCTTCCTTCTGAACCTCTAGGTACGGAACCGTCTGGTAGAAGTTGGCGTCAAGATCGCCGGACTTCAGCGCTTCGTTGGGAAGGATGTAGTCGGTGTACTCGACAACTTCGAGCTCGATTCCGGCGTCAGCGGCGAGTTCGTCGTTAATGAAGTTCAGGATGCGGGCGTGCGGCGACGGTGATGCACCGACGACCAGGGTCTGAGTGCCTTCAGCGTTTCCGTCTGCGGCATCGGAGTTTTCAGCGTCGGATCCTCCACCGGAGCATCCTGCAAGTACGAGGGCAGTTGCCGCTGCGGCTGCGGCGAATAGGCGCGTGTTACGCATTTTGATCAATTCTTTCTTTTCGTATGAGGGGATTAGTTTGGTCTGAGTGCTGGCGAAATTTGTACCTTTGTCGGGTGTTTAACCCGGCTGGTGGAGAGCTCAGCGGTGATCCACCAGCCGGCTCAGCATGTCACCCATGACCTGGACGATTTGGACGATAACGACGATGCCGACTACGGAGACGAGCATGACGTCTCCTTGGAAACGGTGGTAACCGTAGTTCATGGCAAGCTGACCGAGGCCACCGCCACCAAGTGCGCCGGCAATTGCGGAGTAGCTGATAAGAGTGACCGCAAGCACGGTTGTCGAGTCGATAAGTCCAGGAAGTGCTTCTCGCACTTGAACGCCAAACATGATTTCCCAGCGGGTCGCGCCCATCATGTGCGCGGCTTCGATTTTTCCACTCTGAACGCTACGAACATTGGTTTCAACCAAGCGAGCGAAGAAGGGTATGGCTCCCACAGTTA
>DUQT01000087.1 GCA_012837655.1 Actinomyces sp.
ACTTGCGTCTGAACTGGCCCAAGCGGCGGGAGTGCCCTTATTGGCTGAGCCTTCTTCCGGAGCTTTCGGTATGCCCGGCTGGATTGCTCATCAGCAGCAGATGCTAACTCACTTCGGAGATGAGGTTGAGCAGGTCGTCGTACTGGGCCACCCGAGTTTGTCGCGCCCCGTCACGCGCCTCCTGGCAAAGGATGACGTGCGCGTAATCGTGTGTTCGCAGAAGCCCGACTACACGGACGTGTTTGGAAACGCCAGCGTAGTTGTTGACTCCATCAAGCCTGCAGTCAGCCCCATGCCAATGCAGGATTGGGCCGAAAAATGGGTGCAGCGCAGCGCGCAGATTACTCGGCAGTTGAGCGCTCTGAAGCTCCCGGACGGCGCGCGTGCCGCCAAATCCGTCTGGGCTCACTATGCGAGCGATCCCAGCCACGCCCTCGTTCTTGGAGCTTCAAACCCGATTAGGTTCGTTGACCTGGTAGCTTCCGAGCCGATCAAGTTGTCAGCCAAAGCTCTACCTGCAATGGAGATTGGACCCGTTCACGCTGCGCGCGGCCAGGCCGGAATCGACGGAACGATAGCGACAGCGAAGGGAATATCGGTTGGGCTCGATATGCCGGTACGCGTCCTGGTCGGCGATTTGACGTTCATGCACGACATGAATTCGTTGATAAACCGTGCCGGAGAGCAGCCTCCCAACGTTGACGTTGTCGTCATTGATGATCGGGGAGGACGCATTTTCAAATCCCTGGAGCACGGCTTAGCTGATGCTGACTTGTACGAACGGTTCTTCGCGATTGGACACGATCTGGATTACCGTGCGCTCGCGGAATCAGCGGGTTGGGAGTACCTTTCCATCGACTATCAGGACACTGAGGCCGAATCTGATTTGGATCAAGCGCTGTCAGCAGCGCCCTCGGGACGAATAATTCATGTCCGTGCAAACCACGAAAATATACGTGACGAGATTCGCTCATTGTTTTCAGATAACGTCCAGGAACTTAAGAGAAATGCTTAAGCGCTCGGGTAGAAACTGCGATTATTGATGTTGTTAGCGGCGGATGCCGCGCAGTTTTGTAGGAGACCAAACTAATGGATGAGGAACGCCGAGAATCGGCGAACAGCTCAAGCGAGCCCGAAGGTCAAAGGCCCAGCGGAATTCCACACTCCAGCTCTGGGCAATCAGAGCAGTCCGATGGGCAAACCCAGTCCCGGAACCCGTGGGACGAGTCGCGCAACGAATCGACCGACTCGCGTTACCAGTCCGGGTGGCAACAGGCTCAGTCGAGTGATCAGTACCGGACGGGCGCGCAATCGATGCCCTCGGGAAGCCAATACCAAACGGGTAGCCAATATGGAACCGGCAGTCAGTACCAAAGCGGTAGCCAATACCAGGCTGGCCAGTATCAGGCCGGCGGGCAGTACGGGGCTAGCCAGTACGGAGGTTCGACTCCACAGTATTCGGGCTATTCCGCAGAGCCGGAAAAGCAGAAGAAGCCTGCGAAGAAGGGGCCGGGCTGGGGTGCACTGGTCGTCGCGATGATTCTGACGGCAAGCGTTGCGGTACTTGGAACGCTTGGTGTCGTGAAGTATTCCGATGCGTTTGCTCCCCGGTACCAGACGCAGCAGAGTCAGAACGCTCAGCAGCCCAAGGGCGATAAGACTAACGTCATCGAGGTTCAGGGAACAGCGACAGATTGGGAGAAGGTCGCGGAAGCGGTTCGTCCCGCAACGGTTACGATTCAGGTTGCAAGTGGAAATTCTGGTGACACAGGATCAGGCGTTGTATGGGATACCGAAGGAAACATCGTCACGAACTACCACGTGGTTTCTTCCGCCGCAGGTTCTTCAGACGCCCAGATCACTGTAGCGATGTCGGGCGGCCGACTGTTTGAAGCCAAGATCGTCGGTCTTGACTCGACCACGGACCTTGCGGTCATCAAGTTGGTTGACCCTCCGAGTGACCTGGTCGCTGCAAACTTCGGAGACTCTTCGGACCTGTCCGTAGGCCAAAGTGTCATGGCGATCGGATCGCCCCTAGGTTTGTCCGACACGGTTACCACTGGAATTATTTCCGCACTGGACAGGCCGGTTGCAGTAAAGACTGCTGTTCCAAACGACCAGCAAGAAAACTTCAACTACCAGTTCCCGTTCTTCCAGCGGGAGCAGACCCAGTCGGAAACGGTAATCACAAACGCCATCCAGGTTGATGCTTCCATTAACCCCGGTAACTCGGGTGGCCCACTGTTCGATCAGTCCGGACACGTGATCGGAATTAACTCTTCGATTGCTTCGATGGGTAGTGAACAGGGCAACTCGGGGTCTATCGGACTGGGCTTCGCGATTCCGGTAAACCTTGTGAAGAATGTTGCCACCCAGCTGATCGAAACGGGTGAAGCGCAGCACGCACAGCTCGGTGTGACAATCAGTTCCGCGGCTGTAACTGTAGATGGCGTTACCCGCCTTGGTGCTGAAGTTCAGTCAATCCTCCCCGGTGGTGCGGCTGCCGGCGCAGATATTAAGGAGGGCGACGTGATCGTCAGTATCGATGGAAACGACGTGACTTCTTCCAGGGCTCTGACGGGCTACGTTCGCCGCTACAACGCGGGTGACGTTGTAACAATCGGTTTGGCTCGTGGCGGCACACTGCACGAAGTGCAGGTCGAACTGCAGGCCCAGTAAGAATCACTAACCACAAGTTTTAGGGGGACACTCACGCGAGTGTCCCCCTAACTGCATTTAGAACTATTTCTCCAACCCGATAGCTTGAAGTACCGGCATCATTTTGGCTTGGGTTTCCTGGACTTCCACTTCTGGTTGTGAGTCGGGCATGATCCCGCCGCCAGCGAACACGCGAATCGATTGTCCGTCGGGCAGCACCTGCCCGCACCTCAGGGCGATCGCGCAAGCGCCCTCGCCGTTAGCGTCAATCCATCCAACCGGGCCCGAATACCGCCCTCGATCTGTCAATTCGTGTACCGAAAGCAGTTCAAACGCCTGCTGTGTCGGCGTACCGCACACTGCCGCAGTCGGATGTAGGGCGCGAACAACCTCGCAAACGGGCGCTAAATCGGAATCAATGCCGGTCAACTGCGCCTGCACATCAGTTGCCAGATGCGTGACGTTTGGCAAATCCAGCAAGAATGGCTTGTCAGCCGCGTCCAGGGCGGAAACCATCGGCTCCAAAGCTTCCACAACTGACTGAACGGCGAACGCGTGCTCCTGACGATCCTTCGCGGACTCCATCAGCTGCGGCCCATTCCCCGGCGCGCACGTGCCCGCCAGGACGCGCGACTTCACAACGCCGTCGCGCACGGATGCCAGCATTTCCGGCGACGCGCCCGTCATCCCCGCGACCGCGAACTTCCAGCACGTGGGGTAGGCGTCAGCCAACTCCGCCAGCACAGCGCGCAGGTCGATCGGATGATCCGCCCGCGCAGTAATATCGCGAGCCATCACAGCCTTCTTCGTGTCGCCCCTGCGAAGCTCCTCAATAACGGCACCAACCGCGCGCTTCCAAGCCGTGCGCGACATCGTGCCCGGATCCAAATACCACGACTCCGGATCGGCCAGTTTAGGCGCCTCGCTGCGACAATCCAGAGTCTTCAAACCGTCGCCAACCTCGATGCGCCACGTCGCCCCCGCAGCGGAAACCCACGTAACCTGCGGCAAAATCAGCGTGCCCGGCGTCGTCGGAGCAAACCCAAACGACATCAGTCCCAACGGAGCTGCCAGCCCGACCTCCTCCTCAAACTCGCGCGCGCCAACAACGCCCTCGTATTTTGAAACAAGTCGCAACCACGCGGCCCCCGCCCGCTTCATGTGGGGCTGGTTTTGCACCAGACCGGGATCCTCCGGTCGCGGAGTAGGCAACAGCGCCCGGGAAAGTTCTTGAAAATTTGCATCCACGAGGACGTGGCTCGCATCCTCTTTTGCCACAATCGCAAGCGCGATGCCCGTGCCAACTATTGTCGGCTGAGAATCGCCGGCCAGCGCGGGGCCCGACCACACGGAAATTGTGTCGGTGGCGGGAACTTGAGCGAGCAGTTCAGGCAAATCTCGAAACTGCGATTCGCGCGTTATTTTCATGCGCTCAAAAATGGAGCGGACGGGCTCAAGATCAGCCAGGTCCTGCGTTGAATCAAATGCGAATTTTTCCAAGGGGGACACGGTAATTCATCCTACCGTGTCCGCTCGTTTTGGCTGATTTAATGTGCGAGACACCCAACAGGCACGCGCAAACCCCAATATTTTACCGAAAGGTTAACGCCCGGCGGGCTGCGCGTGGACTTGACTTCGCCCTTGGCGTCAAACCATGTCAAGATATTGCCATGACTTTAAGGCCGATCGATCCAGCAGACATTAACCGTGCATCACTTGACAAGAAACCGCACGAAGTCGCTGGGATGTTTAACAAAGTTGCGCACCGTTACGACTTGACGAATGAGGCACTGACGCTCGGCCAGGTGCACATTTGGCGCCGCGGAGTCCGCATCGCGCTCAACCCGCGCCCCGGTGAACTGATCCTCGACCTCGCCGCAGGCACCGGAGGGTCCACAGCCGCCCTCGCCGAATCGGGCGCCGAGGTCGTTGCCTGTGACCTGTCCGAAGGCATGATCGCAGTTGGCCGTCAACGCCACCCGGAACTCAAGTTCGTACAGGGCGACGCAACAGATTTACCATTCGAGGACGCTACTTTCGACGCGGTAACCATTTCATTTGGTTTGCGTAATGTTGAGAACACCGAAAAGGCACTTCGAGAAATGGCTCGCGTAGTCAAGCCAGGTGGCCGTCTGGTGATCTGTGAGTTCTCACGTCCCACGTGGCCGCCGTTTAGGGCAGTGTACGGATTCTACCTGGAGGAAATTCTGACCAGGATTGCCGGCGTGCTGTCCTCTGATGACGAGGCTTACGACTACCTGATCGAATCAATTCAGGAGTGGCCCGACCAGGAAAGGCTCGGCGCGCTGATTGCTCGGTCCGGTTGGAAACATGTGCAATATCGCAACTACACCGGCGGAATCCTGGCATTGCACCGGGCCGTCCGATCCGAATAATCACGGGATTTTCGGGATAAATCGGAAATATTCTCAGCACGGTTCAGATATATGAAACATTGTCATTATCAAATACGATTAAACGCGCGCTAACCGCACGGCCATTTCGCCGCCCAAACGCGCCCGTTTTGCTATCGATTCACACCGCGCGCGTTCCGTGGGTAGGGTAAAAGGCGTATGGCCTGGTTGGCTTGAGGAATTGTAATTTTCTACAAGCAAGGAACAGGTCTCAATGGAAAACGGTAAGTGGGAGGAACACGTGGAGCTGCCTGACGCAGGCGATCGCACTGCCGATGTCGTCGTGGTTGGCGCAGGACCAGCAGGTTCAGCAACGGCATACTATCTAGCTCGGGCTGGACTAGATGTCGCTCTCCTCGAAAAATCCACTTTCCCTCGCGACAAGATTTGCGGTGACGGACTCACGCCCGCCGCGGTAGCTGAAGTCCACCTAATGGGTGTTGACACCAGTGATTGGATGCGAAATAAGGGTCTCAATGTAATTGGGGGAGGCCACTCGATCTACCTGCCTTGGCCCGAAACAAAGTCCGCGCCTAACTACGGCATGACTCGCGCCCGCATGGATCTTGACGAGGAACTGGCACGCCGCGCAGAATCCGCGGGTGTCCGCCTGTTCGAAGGACACAATGTTATTCGTGCAATTCAGTCACGAACCGGCCGTGTAGAGGGCGTCGTCGCTAAGGTCGGCAAGGGAAAGAACGCGCAAGAAGTTGAGTTCAAGTCCCGCGTTGTTGTTGAAGCTGGCGGAGTTGCAGCTCGACTCGCGACCTCACTTGGTATTGAAAAGCTTGAGAACCGCCCGCTTGGGGTAGCGGCCCGCGCGTATTACAAGTCGCCTAAGGGCGACGCCGAATGGATGGATTCCCACCTGGAGCTCTGGAGCGGCAAGCGCGGCGAATCTGACCTGCTCCCCGGTTACGGCTGGCTGTTCCCCATGGGTAACGGTGTTGTGAACATTGGTCTCGGTTCAGTTTCCTCCACGTCAAAGGCAACCAAGCTTCCGTATCGCGAAATCTTCAAGACCTGGGTCGCTAATCTTCCCGAAGAATGGGAACTGACCGAAGAAAACCAGATGGGGCCGCTTCGCTCAGCCGCGCTTCCCATGTCATTTAACCGCAAGCCGCACTACAAGGACGGCCTCGTAATCGTCGGCGATGCTGGGGGCATGGTTTCCGCATTTGACGGAGAGGGCATCGCACCCGCAATGAGGGCGGCGCGCTACGCCTCCGACGCAATCGTTTCGGCTCTAAGCCGCACAACCACCGCCGGATTTGACCGGGCAATGGAGACCTACACCGAGGCCTTGCGCGCAGACTGGGGCGGCTACTACCAACTCGGTCGCATCTTCGTGAAACTAATCGAAAACCCAAAGATTATGCATGCCTGCACAAAGTACGGCCTGCCACGCCCTCGTTTAATGAAACTTGTTCATAAACTACTTTCAGACGGGTTTGAACGCTCCGGTGGTGAGTGGGATGACCGACTCATCACAACATTGGCAAAGGCGGTGCCCAAGGTATGACAGTAGTCGGGGCGCTAACGCCCCAAAAAACTTTCAAGAATAAACCGTTGAAAATTGGGTTGGAGGCATAATGAACAATCCTTATATTCCTATTTTGATCATGGCTGCCGTGGCAGTCGTGGTCGCACTTGGCGGTCTAGGAGCCTCCGCAATCCTTGGCCCAGTGAACAAAAACAAGGTTAAGTCGAGTAACTACGAATGTGGTGTTGACCCGATTTACATGGAATCGGACATGGGACGTTTCCCGGTCAAGTACTACCTGGTCGCCATGACATTCATTATTTTCGACATCGAGGTCGTTTTCCTCTACCCGTGGGCAGTCACCTTCGGCAAGCTGGGACTTTTCGGCCTTGCAATCATGCTTACATTCATCGCGCTGATCACGGTGCCGTTCATTTACGAATGGCGTCGCGGCGGCCTGGATTGGGACTAATAGGAGGGAACAGTCATGGGAATTGAAGATAGCATTCCCGCGGGTATTGGCCTCACCTCAATGGAGAAGCTCCTGGCCCTGGGCCGGAAGCACTCCCAGTGGCCGGTAACCATGGGTCTGGCCTGCTGTTCTATTGAAATGATGGCGGCTGGTACGCCCCGTTTCGACATGGCACGCTTCGGTCTGGAAGTTTTCCGCGCATCGCCGCGTCACGCAGACCTGATGATCGTGTCCGGTCGACTATCACACAAGATGGCTCCGATCGTACGTCGTGTTTACGACTCGATGCCGGAACCTAAGTGGGTCATTTCGATGGGAGCTTGCGCTTCAACCGGAGGAATGTTCAACAACTACGCGATCGTGCAGGGATGTGACCACGTCGTACCTGTCGACGTATACCTGCCTGGATGCCCTCCGCGCCCGGAGGCCCTGATCCACGCGGTCATGGTTTTGCGTGAACAGATCGGTAAGGAACCGCTAGGCGTGCACCGCGCTGAAATCGCCCGCAAGGCGGAGGCAGCTGCACTGGCAGCTACTCCCACTCACCAGATGAAGGGACTGCTTGCATGAGCGACAACTCCCCATCCCCTCAGCAGTTCGGCGAGGTCGAACCGCAGCGACACAGTGAACGATCCGCTCCCGGAAGCGAACAGGTTGAGGTTCGCACCGGCCAGTGGGGCGTCCACGGTTCGGGTGACACGTCCGGATTTGGTGGACTGACCCGCGTCGTAGAGCTTCCCGGCGAATCGGCCCGCCCCTACGGCGGTTGGTTCGACACGGTTGTCGATGTGCTGGAAGAGCTCATCACTGACGCCGGTATGAAGATTGGCGAAGTAATCGAGCGCGTCGTTGTTGACCGCGATGAGCTGACCATTTTCATTAGCCGCGAGCACATCCTGCAGGTTTGCCGCTTCCTTCGCGATGACCAGGATCTGCGCTTCGAGCTGTGCCTAGGCGTTTCTGGCGTTCACTACCCAGAAGACGTGGGCCGTGAGCTTCACGCTGTTTACCACCTGATGTCCGTTACCCACAACCGCATCCTGCGCCTTGAGGTAACCGCACCTGACGCTGATCCGAAGATCCCGTCAGTTGTTTCTATTTACCCGGGTAATGACTGGCATGAGCGTGAAACCTGGGACCTGTTCGGCATCGTATTCACCGGACACCCCGGCCTGACTCGTACCGCTATGCCGGATGACTGGGTAGGACATCCGCAGCGAAAAGATTACCCACTCGGTGGTATTCCAGTTGAGTACAAGGGCGCGACAGTTCCGCCGCCAGACACTCGGAGGTCGTACAACTGATGACGAACGAAAAACCGGCATTTTACGCAACGCCCGGGGGCATCGACACGGACGATATTCCCGAGGTTCTGGCGTCCGGCGGTGACTGGGAAGACGTCCTTTCAGAGATTGAACGTCTGTCCAACGAACGCATCGTCCTAAACCTGGGCCCGATTCACCCGTCCACTCACGGCGTTCTTCGCGTGATTTTGGAAATTGACGGTGAGGTCGTGCGGGAAGCACGTCTGAATACGGGTTACCTGCACACGGGTATTGAAAAGAACATGGAGTTCCGCACCTGGACTCAGGGCGTGACGTTCTGTACCCGCATGGACTATGTTGCGCCGCTATTCAACGAGGGCGTGTACGTCCAGGCCGTTGAAAAGCTTCTTGGTATTACTGACCAGGTGCCGCAACGCGCCAACTGGATCCGCATCATGATGATGGAGCTGAACCGCATCGCTTCTCACTTGGTTGCGATTGGTTCCGGCGGTAACGAGCTCGGCGCAACGACGATGATGACCATCGCGTTCCGCGGTCGTGAAAACATTCTGCGCATCTTTGAAAAGGTCACTGGCCTGCGCATGAACCACGCGTACTTCCGACCCGGCGGTGTCGCAACAGACCTGCCGAAGGGAACCACGGATTACATTCGCGAGCTGCTCCCGGATGTCCGCAATGACATTGGGGAGTTGCAGGATCTGACTCTTGAAAACCCGATCTTCAAGCTCCGCCACGTTGATGTGGGCTACATGTCCCTTTCCGCCATGATGGCGCTGGGAATGACCGGTCCGTGTCTGCGTGCAGCTGGCCTTCCGTTGGACCTGCGCAAGTCGCAGCCGTACTTCGGGTACGACCAGCTTGAGTTTGACGTTCCGGTGCGCGACAAGTCGGACGCATACAACCGCGTTCAGGTCCGCTTCGATGAGTGCTACCAGTCGCTGCGCATCATCAACCAGTGCCTAGACAAGCTGGATGAGTGCGAGGGCGATCCGGTAATGGTTCAGGATCCCGCGATTAAGTGGCCCGCTCAGCTGTCCGTCTCCGCAGATGACGGCCAGGGTAACTCGCTGGCTCACATCCGCGAGATCATGGGCGAATCAATGGAGTCCCTGATCCACCACTTCAAGCTGGTCACGGAGGGCTTCAAGGTTCCCGCCGGCCAGGTATACGGAACGGTCGAACACGCCAAGGGCGTCATCGGATGCCACCTGGTATCGACGGGTGGAACCCGTCCGTACCGTGCGCACTTCCGCGACCCGTCATTCTCTAACCTGCAGTCGTTCGCGATGATGACTGAGGGCGGTCAGCTTGCTGACGTCGTCGTCTCACTCGCTTCGATTGACCCCGTCCTGGGAGGTGTAGATCGCTGATGTACAGCGAAGAAGTATTACAGCGCCTGCAAGGCGAGGCCCAACAGATTCTGGATCGTTACCCGAAGGGTCATGAGCGTTCCGCTCTGCTACCCCTTCTGCACCTGGTCCAGTCAGTTGATGGCTACGTCTCGGCAAACGGCATCGCTTTCTGCGCGGACGTTGTTGGCCTGACCAGGCCTGAAGTTTCCGCAGTCGCAACGTTCTACACCCAGTACAAGCGCCACCCCAACGGCGAGTACAACGTTGGTGTTTGCACCAACGCGCTGTGCGCGGTTATGGGTGGAGACCAGATTTGGGAGGCACTCGAAGGCCACCTCGGACTCGGACACGATGAGACCTCTGAGGACGGAAAGATCACTCTCGAACGCCTCGAGTGCAACGCAGCATGCGACTACGCACCAGTTGTAATGGTCAACTGGGAATTCTTTGATAACCAGACACCCGAATCCGCCCTCGCACTGGTTGATGACCTGATTGCAGGGCGTGACGTGAAGCCGACCCGCGGACCTGACAAGCTGCGCACCTTCAAGGAAATCTCGCACCTACTTGCGGGCTTTGAAGATGGTCATGCGAATGAGGGCCCGTCGGCTGGTGAGCCGTCTTTGCGCGGTCTGAAGATCGCGAAGGAAAAGGGCTGGATGAGCCCGTCAAGCATCTCGGGTGCGGAGGGGCAGCCTCAGCAGGAAGTTGGCGGCTTGTACTCGTCCGCTGAGCGTCCTGCGGTTACAGAGGAAGATAAGGAGGGCGACGAATGAGCGACGTAACGTTTTCGAAGCCCGGAGTCCTAACGCCGGTACTTTCACGCGGCTGGGATGAGGACCGTTCCTGGACCCTGGAGTCCTACCGCAACCGCGGGGGATACAAGGGACTTGAGAAGGCCCTCACGATGGAGCCGGGTGACATCACCGAGACAGTGAAAACCGCTGGTCTTCGCGGTCGTGGTGGTGCAGGATTCCCGACCGGTTTGAAGTGGTCGTTCCTTCCTCCTGATGATGGCAAGCCGCGCTACCTGGTCGTTAACGCTGATGAGTCCGAGCCGGGAACCTGTAAGGACATCCCGCTACTCATGGCGAATCCGCACGTCTTGATCGAGGGCATGGCAATCACGGCCCGCGCGATCAGGTGTGAGCACGCATTCATCTACCTGCGCGGCGAAGTCGCGCACGTTTATCGTCGTCTTCTTAACGCAGTTCGTGAAGCTGAAGAAGCCGGTTTGATTGGCGAGGGCGTTGGCCCTAACGGTGACTTCAACTTCCGCATTACCGCGCACGCTGGTGCGGGTGCGTACATCTGTGGTGAGGAAACCGCGCTGCTCGACTCGCTTGAGGGGCGTCGCGGTCACCCGCGTTTGAAGCCTCCGTTCCCGGCTGTTGCGGGTCTTTACGCCCGTCCGACAGTTGTTAACAACGTTGAGTCGATCGCGCAGGTTTCTGGAATCTTCCAGCACGAAGCCGGTTGGTTCACCTCGATGGGTACTGAGAAGTCGAGCGGTCACGGCCTCTTCTCCGTGTCCGGTCACGTTAACAATCCGGGACAGTTTGAAGCACCGTTTGGCATCACCATGCGCGAGCTCATTGAGATGGCTGGCGGTATGCGCAACGGTCACAAGCTGAAGTTCTGGACTCCGGGTGGTTCTTCAACCCCCATCTTCACTGAGGAAGAACTCGACGTACCGCTGGACTACGAGTCTGTTGGCGCTGCCGGTTCAATGCTTGGAACGCGCGCCCTGCAGGTGTTCGACGAAACCACTTCAGTGGTTCGCGTCGTCACCCGTTGGACTGAGTTCTACCAGCACGAATCGTGTGGCAAGTGCACGCCATGTCGTGAAGGTACCTACTGGATGAAGCAGATTCTTCTTCGTCTCGAGGACGGTCGTGGCCTGCCCGGTGACATCGACATGCTGTACGAAATCGCTGGAAACATTCAGGGGCGTTCCTTCTGTGCACTGGGTGACGCTTCCGCGGCCCCGGTTCACTCAGGTATCGACAAGTTCCGCGAGGAGTTCGAGGCAGGACTCACCACCCCGGCACGTGAACTATTCCCATATGAAGCGTCCGCCGTATTTGCTCAAGGAGGTGCCCGATGAGCGAGAAGCAAGCTACTGAGCTGGTCACTCTCACAATCGACGACGTGGAGGTCAGCGTTCCGAAGGGAACTTTGATTATCCGCGCAGCGGAGCAAGTCGGTATTCGCATCCCACGTTTTTGTGACCACCCGCTACTGAAGCCCGCTGGCGCATGCCGCCAGTGCCTGGTTGAGGTAGCAGCTCCGGACCGTTCCGGACAGGTTCGCCCATTCCCGAAGCCACAGGCGTCGTGCACCATGACCGTCATGGACGGCATGGTCGTGAACACGCAGCACACGTCTGAGGTTGCGATGAAGGCCCAGAAGGGTGTCATGGAGTTCCTCCTGATTAACCACCCGCTTGACTGCCCGATTTGTGACAAGGGCGGTGAATGCCCACTGCAGAACCAGGCAATGTCAGAAGGCCGCGAGGTTTCACGTTTCACTGACGCGAAGCGCACCTTCCCGAAGCCGGTTCGCCTATCCACCCAGATTCTGCTGGACCGCGAACGCTGCATTCTGTGTCAGCGTTGCGTGCGTTTCTCCAAGGAAATCGCTGGCGACGCATTCATTGACCTGCAGGGTCGTGGCGGTGGTTCCTCACCGGTTGAGGACCACGCATTCATGGGTGAGCAGATCGGAACGTTTGACACGCAGGTGCTCGACTTCTACAACCCCGAGGTTGGCGAAGATGCGGGACTACCTGCCGCCGATGGCCTCGCTGGCCCGTACGGCAACCCCGGTTACGCAACCGGTCTGCACTCAGGCCCGCTGGGTGAAGCCGAGAAGGACACGACCGGTCGTCCGTTCGCGTCCTATTTCTCCGGTAACACGATTCAGATCTGCCCGGTTGGTGCACTAACCGCAGCGTCCTACCGCTTCCGCGGTCGTCCGTTCGACCTGGTTTCAACACCGTCGGTCACGGAGCACGACGCATCCGGCGCAGCAACTCGCGTTGACATTCGCCGCGGCGAGATCGTTCGCGTGCTGGCAGGTGAAGATGCAGACGTCAACGAAGAGTGGATCACCGACAAGGACCGTTTCGCATTCGAGTGGACCAAGGGCGACGATCGCCTAGAAACCCCGCTGGTACGCGAAAACGGAGAACTCGTTCCCACGTCCTGGGCCGACGCCCTTGACCGCGCGGCACGCGGCCTCGAAAAGGCACGCGCAGCCGGCAAGAACGTGCTCCTGCCCGGTGGCCGCCTAACCGTTGAAGACGCCTACGCATGGTCCAAGTTCGCGCGCGTTGCGATGAACACAAACCAGATTGACCAGCGTGTACGCTCCACCAGCCTTGAAGAGACCCAGTTCCTCGGCTCCCGCGTCGCGGGCACCGGACTTGGCGTCACGTACAAGCAACTTGAGAAGGCCGGCCGCGTCCTCATTGTTGGATTGGAAGCCGAGGACGAGATCGGAACTGTCTTCCTGCGACTGCGCAAGGGCGTTTTGGCGGGAACGGTAAAGGTTTCAGTTGTCGCTCCGTTTACAACGCCTTCCACTAGGAAGATGAGCGCTGACCTGCTACGCGCCGCTCCGGGAACTGAACCCGAGGTGGTAAACGCGATTTCAGGTGAGCTCGCAGAAGAACTTTCTGACGGCGTCATCCTGGTTGGCGAACGCGCAGTTGAAACTCCTGGACTTTACACCGCTGTCGCAAACCTCGCTGACCGCACGGGCGCACGCATCGCGTGGATCCCGCGTCGGGCAGGGGAGCGCGGCGGACTCGAAGTTGGTCTAAACCCGAACCTGCTTCCCTTCGGACGAAATGTTGCAGACGCGGACGCTCGCGTCGACATGGAAGCCGCGTGGGGAGCTCCCATCCCAACGGATGACACGAAGTGCACCGTCGACATCCTGGCTGAAGCCGCAACTGATGCGCGTTCCGCCATGATCATCGGCGGCGTTGACTCCCGTGACGTCCCGGACACACAGGCTCTGAAGGCAGCAGTTGAAAACGCTGGCTTCGTCGTCAGCCTGGAGGTTCGCAAGACCGACCTAACTGAACTAGCAGATGTCGTATTCCCCGTCGCTCCGGCATCGGAGAAGAACGGCACATTCATCAACTGGGAAGGCCGCCTGCGCCCGTTTGGTCAGGCTCTGGCTTCTCGTGCACTACCCGATCGCGAAGTCCTCAATCGCCTCGCAGAGGAAATGGGCATCGAACTCGGACTGCCTACTTTGAAGGCCGTGCACGCGGAGATCAACGAGCTCATGGACTGGGACGGCGCACGTATCGAGGCCCCCGCGGTTGCCGCTGAACCGGTGCGCGCACCAGGCATTGGCAACGCAGTGCTTGCAACTCACAAGCAAATGATCGACGAAGGTCGCCTACAAGACTTCGCACCTGAACTTGCTGGAACTGCCCGCCGCTCTGTCGCGCGACTGTCCGCAGCAACGATGCAGTCGATCAACGTTTCCGAAGGTGACTTCGTGGACGTGAGCACGGACCGCGGAACCATCACGCTTCCCGTAGCGGAAAGCGACCTCCCTGAAGACGTGGTCTGGCTACCGGAATGCTCGGTGGACTCTCACGTTCATGAAACTCTCGGGGCTAAGAACGGCTCCGTAGTATCCATCGCAGCCAACACGGAGGTGACCCGGTGAGTTCCTTAGCTTTGACACTGCTACCGTTTGCTCCACCGACAACCGCGCCGTCCGATTTCAGTGAAGAAACATGGTGGCTGAGCCTGATTAAGGCCCTGTTCATCGTGGTATTCCTCATCGCCTCGGTTATTATGGCGCTTTGGGTTGAGCGTCGCGGTCTGGGCCGAATCCAGACACGACCCGGCCCTAACGTCGCAGGCCCGCTGGGCTTGTTCCAAGCATTTGCGGATGCCTTGAAGCTCCTGTTCAAAGAGGACATCTGGACCGACAAAGCAGAGAAGTTCATCTACTTCCTAGCTCCCGCGATCTCAGCGTTCTCCGCGTTCATGGTGCTGGCAGTTATCCCAATGGGGCCAAACGTCAACATGTTTGGTCGTTCAACACCACTGCAGCTGGCGGACACACCAATCGCGGTGCTCTACATCCTCGCAATCGCGTCGATCGGGCTCTACGGTACGGTCCTTGGCGGTTGGTCGACCCGCTCGACTCTTCCGTTGCTGGGCTCCGTTCGTTCCGCAGCTCAGGTGATTTCCTACGAACTGTCCATGGGCCTATCGCTCGTGTCCGTATTCCTAGTGGCCGGCTCAATGTCGACCTCGGAAATCGTGGCATCGCAGCACAGCGTTTGGTGGGCATTTGCACTACTTCCCGCGTTCATCGTCTACCTCATCTCGATGGTTGGTGAAGTCAACCGACTTCCCTTCGACCTTCCAGAAGCTGAAGGTGAACTCGTCGCGGGTCACATGACCGAGTACTCGTCGATGAAGTTCGGATGGTACTACCTATCCGAATACATCAACATGTTCAACGTGTCCGCAGTTGCAACCACCGTCTTCTTCGGCGGATGGCACGCACCGTTCGGCCTATCCCACATTGGATTCATCGACTTCAACGCCGGCTGGTGGGGACTCCTTTGGTTCACACTGAAGATGTGGTTCTTCTTCTCCCTCATGGTGTGGGTACGTGGAACGCTACTGCGTTTCCGCTACGACCAGTTCATGAAGCTCGGATGGAAGGTCCTCATCCCGATCTCGCTCGTATGGCTAGTGATCGTCGCCGTCCTGCAGGGTGTACGCATGTGGGTCACCGACTCGCTACTCGTAATCACCGGCGGCATCGTCGCTGTCTTCCTAGTCATCATGGTCATCCTGTGGCTGGTTGATAACCCAGTTAAGGAAAAGGAAGACACCGAACCGTTCGATCCGTTCGCGGGCGGATACCCAGTACCGCCACTACCTGGCCAGCAGCTACCGCCGTCACCACGAGCGGGCCGCGAACCGGTTGGTGTTACTACCACGCCCACGTCCTCAACTGATGTGAAGGAGGAGCGCGATGAGTGACAAAAATAAGAACAACGAAATGCGGTACGAACAGGACCCGAAGGGTTTCTTCGGTAACCTATTCGCTCCCGTCGCTGGATTCGGCGTCACGTTCACGTCATTTTTCCGTCCCTATGTCACGGAGCAGTACCCCTTCGAAGGCCCGTACGTACAGCCGCGGTTCCACGGTCGTCACCAGCTGAACCGCTACGCGGACGGCCTCGAAAAGTGCATTGGTTGTGAACTGTGCGCATGGGCATGTCCCGCTGACGCAATCCTCGTAGAAGCTGGCAACAACACTCCGGAAGAGCAGTTCGCACCCGGTGAGCGTTACGGCCGCGTCTACCAGATCAACTACCTGCGCTGCATTTTCTGCGGCCTGTGTATTGAGGCTTGCCCGACCCGCGCTCTGACAATGGGGCACGACTTTGAGCTTGCTGACTACCACCGTCGCGATCTGATCTTCGAAAAGGATCAAATCCTCGCCCCCATGAAGGAAGGCATGCTTGCAGCGCCTCACCCCATGGTCGACGGGCTCACAGACGGCGACTACTATCGCGGTGCCGTTACCGGCCCAACCAAGGAACAGGTCGAATGGGTGCGCGAACGCCGCCCGGACGATCCTACCCTGGAGGCCGCAACGAAGGCCGCAGAAAAGAACGAAATGGCTCTCGCTAGCTCTGAACCAGTAAAGAACGAGGAGGCGAGAAAGAATGATGCTTAGCGCAGTCGCAGCTGGCCCGCAAATGGCCAGCACAGGTGAAGCGGTCCTGTTCTGGGTTACCGCAATCATCATGGTTGCCGGCGCATTCGGAGTCCTCTTCTTCAAGAAGGCGGCATACTCGGCGATCTCAATGGTCACCGTAATGCTCGGCCTCGCAGTCCTATACTTCGCGCAGGGAGCACCCTTCATGGGTGTCGTCCAGGTCGTCGTCTACACCGGCGCGATCATGATGCTGTTCCTGTTCGTCCTCATGATGATTGGTCTGCAAGCCACGGACAACTACATGAACCAACACCGCGCAAACATTGTCTGGGCTGTTGTCGGTTCAGCAGTTCTGGCATTTGCGCTTTCAGCTGTCATCTGGAAGGCCAACCTTCCGGCCGCAACTGAATACGGTGTTGATCCCCATTCCAACGCGCCCGTTGAAAACCTCGCGCTAGTCCTGTTCTCGGACTTCTGGTTCTCTATGGAACTCGCCGCAGCACTTCTGATCACCGCCGCAGTTGGCGCGGTCCTGCTTACGCACGGTGACCGCCTCAGCCCGAAGCGTACGCAGAAGCACGTTGTTGACGCGAAGATGGCAGCCTACGCAGAAACCGGCCGCCACGTTGGCCAGCACACCGCACCCGGTGTTTACGCCCGCTCAACCGCGTTTGACGTTGGCGCTCTTTCCGGTGAAACCCACAAGCCCGTCACAGAGTCGATCCCGCGTGTACTACGCGTTCGTGGTCTGGACCGCTCGCTGGGCTCACTTGATCCCGAGCTCGCACGCGCAATGCACAAGCAAGCAACCGGCCAGCCGACGGATCAGGGGATCCACGGTGTCGCTGCAACTCACCGCGTAAAGCACTCAGAAGCCTGGGGCATGAGCGGTGACGCCGCGCCGGACGGCCTCATTCAATATGAAGCACGTCCCGCAATCGAAGCCGGTTCTAAACCCGAAATCGAATCTCAGGAAGAGGAGGGCGAAGACAAATGAGTCTGTCGTACTACATCATCCTGGCGATGATCCTCTTCTCGATCGGCGCCGCCGTCGTAATGGTTCGTCGTTCCGCAGTGATCTCCCTGATGGGAGTTGAGCTGATGCTTAACTCTGCGAACCTCGTGCTAATCACATTTGCCCGCATTCACGGTGACTTTACCGGTCAGGTCATGGCGTTTTTCGTAATGATCGTTGCCGCCGCGGAGGTCGTTGTTGGCCTCGCAATCATCGTGTCCATCTTCCGTGCCCGTCGCACCACCTCGGTCGACGAGGTCAACCTACTGAAGAACTGAGGGAGGAAAGGTGAACTACTCCATGCTTCTTCCCCAGGTGAGCGCTGAGGTCGGCTTCACCGCCGCATCAGGCGCCGCATCACTGGGATGGTTGATGATCGCGATTCCACTCGCGGTGTCAATCCTGCTGCTCCTGCTCGGACGAGTTTCCGACGGATGGGGTCACTGGGTTGCAGTCATCGCTTCCTGGTCATCATTCGTAATCGGCCTGTTCATCCTGTTCCAGATGCTTGGAAACCCGGCATCTGAACGAGCGATGGAACTAAACCTGTTCGAGTGGATACCGGCCGGTGAATTCAGCGTCAGCTTCGGTCTGCTAATGGACCCGCTGTCCATGACGTTCGTCATGCTGGTCACGTTCGTGGGTTCCCTAATCCACATTTACTCCGTGGCCTACATGGAACACGACAAGGACCGTCGACGCTTCTTCGCCTACCTCAACTTCTTCATCGCCTCAATGCTGATCCTGGTGCTCGGCAACTCCTACGCCATCCTCTTCGTGGGTTGGGAAGGCGTTGGCCTGGCATCCTACTTGCTGATCGGATTCTGGAACCAGGTTCCCGAATACGCCACTGCAGCGAAGAAGGCATTCGTAATGAACCGTGTTGGCGACATGGGCCTGCTACTCGCAATGATGGCAATGGTCGCATCGTTCAGCTCGGTTGACTTCCGCGTTGTCAGCGCAGAAATCACCGGAGCCAGCCAGGGCACAGCAACCGTCATCGGCCTGTTCCTGCTCCTAGCTGCAACCGGTAAGTCCGCGCAGTTCCCACTGCAGGCATGGCTGGGCGACGCAATGGCTGGTCCGACACCGGTCTCCGCCCTCATCCACGCGGCAACAATGGTTACCGCTGGTGTCTACCTAATCGTTCGCTCCGGCGCTGTCTACCTGCAGGCCCCGATCGCCGCAACAGTCGTTGCAATCGTCGGTGCCATCACGCTCCTATTTGGTGCGATTGTTGGTACAGCAAAGGACGACATCAAGAAGGTGCTCGCTGCATCCACGATGTCGCAAATCGGTTACATGATGCTGGGTGCAGGCCTTGGCCCGATCGGCTGGGTATTCGCGATCTTCCACCTGTTCACACACGGCTTCTTTAAGGCTCTCATGTTCCTCGGTGCAGGTTCAGTCATGCACGCGATGGACGATCAGGTGAACATGCGTAACTTCGGTGCGTTAAAGGGCCCGATGAAGATCACGTGGATCACGTTCATGATGGGTTGGCTAGCAATCCTCGGTGTCCCACCGTTCTCCGGATTCTGGTCGAAGGACCCGATCATTGAAACGGCTTTCTCAGCAAACCACTTCGGCAACGTTGAGGCCTCCTGGCCCGGCTGGATCTTCGGCCTGGTCGCACTGATTGGTGCTGGTATCACGGCCTTCTACATGTCACGTCTGTTCTTCATGACGTTCCATGGTGAATCCCGCTGGACCAAAACCAAGACAGGGGAGCCCATTAAGCCGGCAGAATCATCACCACTCATGACAGTCCCGATGGTGATCCTCGCTATCGGCGCGGTCGTACTCGGTGGACTACTCATGATCAACTCGGCGTTCGTCACCTGGCTTGAACCGGTCACTGGCGTTGCCGAACACGCAGACCCCGTACTGCCCGTACCCGTAATCCAGATCCTGGTCATCCTTCTAATCATCGTTGGTGCTGGCTGGGCATGGATGAAGTACGGACGCGAAGAGGTGCCGCAGGCAGTGCCAGCCGGAAACGCGTTTGTGCACGCTGCGCGCAACGATCTGTACCAAGACGAACTCAACGAAAGCCTATTCATGGCTCCCGGCGTCGCTTTGATGAAGGGCGTAACCGCGGGCGACCGCTACGTAGTAGACGGAATCGTCCACGGACTTGCGAAACTATCCGCTGGCTTGGGACGCGTAGTCTCCAAGACCCAGACCGGCTACGTTCGCTCCTACGCCTCTTACGTTGCGGGTGGAGTTCTCTTAGCCCTCGTCGTCGTCCTAGTTACACGGTTCTAAGGGCGGAGGAAACTGATGGAAATGCAAGTTATTTCGACAGCTTCAATCCCGTGGCTGTCCATTCTCGTAGGAATCCCGGCAATCGTGGGCGTCCTCGTAGCCGCAATCGCACCACTGCGTGTGATGGGTCGCTGGATCGTCCTCGTGGTGTCGCTGTTTGAGCTGGTTCTTGGCTTGGCAGCCGCCGTGTCGATGGACTGGTCCGCCGCCAACACTTACCAGCTTGCGGAAACCCACAACTGGATTCCCGCGATCGGTGTTTCGTGGGGGCTTGGCGTAAACCAGCTCGGCATGGCAATGATCCTGCTCGCCCTGGCGCTAGTTCCGATCGTCCTCATCGCCGGTTGGAAGGAAGATTCAGGCAAACGCGACGCTGGACGCACGTCTGGAATGTACGCGGCGCTGATTCTGATGCTAGAGGCCTTCATGGTCCTCATCTTCGCGGCGCGTGACGTGGTGCTGTTCTACATTGCTTTCGAAGCAATGCTGATCCCGCTGTACTTCATGATCGGCCGCTTCGGTGGTCGTAACGCTCGCGCAGCTGCGATCAAGTTCCTGCTGTACTCGCTATTCGGTGGCCTAATCATGCTGGCCGGCGTAATCGGACTGTGGGTCGTATCCGACCAGTCCGCTAACGCGTTCCTACTGGAGAACCTGTCTGGAACCCAGATGAGCGGCACGGTGGAAATGGCGATCTTCGTATCGTTCTTTATCGCATTCGCGATTAAGGCTCCGATGGTTCCTGTCCACACCTGGCTACCTGACACTGCTGCGGCTGCTCGCCCCGGCACGTCAGTACTACTGGTTGGTGTGCTTGACAAGATCGGTACCTACGGAATGATTGCCCTGGCTCTGCCGCTGTTCCCGAACGCGTCGAAGACGGCAGCTCCGGCGATCATCGTTCTGGCGATCATCTCGATCCTCTACGGTGGTCTCGCAGCGATTGGGCAGAAGGACCTCATGCGCTTGGTGTCGTTCACCTCGGTGTCGCACTTCGGCTTCATGGTCCTCGGTATCTACATTGGATCGCACCTGGCACTGGTTGGCGCCATGTTCTACATGGTTGCCCACGGTGTTTCGATTGCCGGCCTGTTCCTGATCTCCGGATTCCTGACCGAGCGCGGAGGAACTCGCGAAATCGCCGCATTCCGTGGCATGCAACGAGTCACCCCCGTTATCGCTGGAACCTGGCTGGTTGCAGGCCTTGCGTCGATTGCACTACCGGGCCTGTCCGGATTCGTACCGGAGTTC
>DUQT01000088.1 GCA_012837655.1 Actinomyces sp.
CAAACTCTCCAAACAAAAAACAAAAAACAATGTCAAGAGAAAACCCAACCAACCAAAACCAACAAACCAACCAAAACAATCAGCCAGCCAGTCAACCAAAACAATCAGTCAGCAAACGTCAGTCCAAAAAGGCCAGTCAAGCGACCCCAACCAAAAAAACAAAAACAAAACAAAAAGGACAAAACAAAAAACACACTATCGAGTTCACAAACAACACCCACACACACCTGTTAGCCGCGAAAAGCGGTAACAATCAGTGCGGTGTTTCCTGTTCGGGATGACTTCTTCAGAACCTCTGTCTCCGAAACAGCTCATCCAGATTAACAGCTTTTTTGTTATTGTCAACTTTCTTGACGCTAACCGTTTAACTGTTATTCAGATGTTCGCGATTTCCTCTTGTCTAGAAGGCCTCGCGCCAAGAAGTAACTTTACGAGCTTGGCTATCTAACGTCAAACCAGTCTGCGGTGACTCTGACCACAGACTGGTTTTTCGTTGATATTTCAAGGTTTCAGCACTCAGATCCTGCCAACCGTTGAATCTTTCGTCCGGAAGGACGCAGACAAGGCGCTGGTCGCCCGACCGGAGCTAACGATTAACTCTGCGTTACTGGACGCGCCGTAGCACGTCACGTAGCAGGCTAGTCAGATCGCCTGAGGCCAACTCTGCGCTACTGGGCGCACCACAGCAAGGTTGCGACGGCCTTTCCTAATGAGGATCGTCCCATCAGACAGAGTGTCGTCCTCGGTCAAGATCTTCTCTTCATCTTCTACGCGCTCATTGTTGATGTAAGCGCCACCTGAAGAAACGGTGGTTCGTGCAGCACGCTTACCCTTCTCAAGTCCGGAAGCGATCAGCGCATCAACAATCGTTGATTCCCCCAGGACAACTTCGCCAGTGGGTAGGTGCTCTGTTGCGGAAGACAGTGTCTTCGCATCGACCTCATTCAGGTCTCCAGAGCCCCACAGAGCATCGGTTGCAGCGAGGACCTTATTAAGGTGATCCTCCCCGTGAACAAGCTTGGTCACTTCAGCAGCAAGCGCCTTTTGTGCTTCGCGTTTGTAAGGAGCGTCCTCGACGGTCTTTTCTAGACGTTCGATTTCTTCGCGATCCAAGAACGTGAAGACCTTCAGGAAGCGGACCACATCGGCGTCGTCCGTGTTAATCCAGAACTGGTAGAAGGCGTAGGGCGAGAGCATGTCCTCAGACAGCCAGATGGCGCCCCCCTCGGACTTTCCGAACTTGGTGCCGTCCGCCTTGGTGATTAGCGGCGTTGTCATGACGTGAACGTCGGCGCCTTCGACGCGGTGGATTAGGTCCATCCCGCCGACGAGGTTGCCCCACTGGTCGTCGCCACCCGTTTCAAGCGTGCAGCCGTAGCGGCGGTATAGCTGTAGGAAGTCGTTGGCCTGCAAGACCTGGTAGGAGAATTCGGTGTAGGAGATGCCTTCCTTGGAAGATAGGCGACGCGCAACAGCGTCCTTGGAAAGCATTGTTCCCATGCGGAAGTATTTGCCGAGGTCACGAAGTAGGTCGATTGCAGTGAGCTCGGAGGTCCAGTCGAGGTTATTCACCATCGTTGCGGGATTCTCGCCCTCGAAATATAGGAAACGAGAGATCTGTTCCTTCAGGTGATCTACCCAACCAGCGACGACTTCGCGTGGCTGCAGTGTGCGCTCCCCCGACATGCGCGGGTCGCCAATCAGGCCGGTGGCGCCACCAACCAGCGCGATCGGATGGTGACCCGCATTTTGCAGGTGACGCATAAGAATCAACTGAACAAGGTGTCCGTGGTGCAGAGACGGAGCCGTCGGATCGAAACCACAATAGAAGGTCACGGGGCCAGAGTTCAGCGCGTCGCGCAACTTCTCCAAATCCGTGTGCTGGCGAATAAGTCCACGCCACTGCAGATCATCAATAAGGTCTGTCACTGCATTTCCTTCCAGATAGAATCAAAAAATAATAGTGGTTTCGGAGGCATTTTAAGCCTCTGCCCCCAAGTTTCCCCTAATTACATCCATTTTGGCTAACGTGATCCTATGGCAAGAAATTCTGAGCGCTTATCCAGCGCGGAACGTCGGCTTCACATCCAGCAAGCGCTCACGAGTTCAGGCGCGCCAATTTCTGCCACTCAGCTTGGCGAAGAGTGTGGGGTAACCCGCCAAGTAATCGTTAAGGACATCGCTCTTCTTCGCGCAGAGGGCACCCACATCATCTCGACCAACCGTGGATACATCCTCGCCACGGCGTCCAACAAACCTCGCCGCGCGTTTAGCGTGCGACACCAGCCCGATGAGGTCGAGCGTGAACTCAGTCTCATTGTGGATCTGGGCGGACACGTCCTCGATGTTCAAATTGATCACGAAGTTTACGGGCGAATCACGGCGAAGCTTGATGTGCACTCCCCTGTGCAGTTGCGAAAATTCCTTGACGATTTCGCACCATCTCACGCTTTAGCCCGCCTTACCGACGGCTACCACCGTCACGTTGTCGAAGCAGAATCCGAGTCCGTCCTCGACGATATTGAACGCGCACTGCGTGACGCGGGCCTACTTGTAGAAGGTTAGGAATCGAAAAGGACGTTTCGTCTTTTCTGCCACCTCTGCTACTGTCCATATTGGTGTATATACAGTAGCTATTAGGGGTGACTGTAATGGCGGTTCCTTCTGCCTTGCGTTCCTGGGCAAATCGCTTCTTCATTGACGGCCTGACCGGAATGGCGCACGGCCTTTTCGCAACGCTGATTATCGGCACGATCATGGTGCAGGTGGGCGGGTTCATTCCCGGCGTTGTTGGATCCACGATCGTACTGATTGGTTCCGTGGCGTCCGTGCTGACAGGTGCCGGAATCGGCATCGGCGTGGCGCACAGGTTGGAATCGTCCACTTACGTCCTCGCAGGCACGGGCGTTGCCGGCATGGTTGGCGCGCATGCAGGAAAGATTCTCGAGGGCGGAATTGTCGACGGTCTTTCCATGCAGCTTATTGGTCCGGGTGAACCGCTCGGCGCGTTTATCGCGTCGTTCGTTGCGGTTGAGATCGGCCGACTGGTGTCTGGCAAGACTCCGATCGACATCCTCGTCACCCCGTTTGTCACTGTCGTGTCGGGTTCGGTTGTTGGCCTCCTGATTGGTCCAAGCATTTCTTCGATGATGATGAGCCTGGGCGAGATCATCAACTGGGGCACCCAGCACCGGCCGTTCGTAATGGGCATTATTGTTGCGGTCGTCATGGGTATGATCCTGACGCTACCGATTTCTTCGGCGGCGCTTGCCATTATCTTGGGCCTGTCGGGGTTGGCTGCGGGCGCGGCAACAGTTGGAACCTCCGCGCAAATGGTTGGATTTGCGGTGGCGTCGTACCGTGAAAATAAGGTCTCCGGCCTGATTTCACAAGGCATTGGTACATCCATGCTGCAGGTACCGAACATAGTCAGACACCCCCAGATCTGGATTCCGCCGATCCTGACTTCCGCGATCTTGGGCCCGGTTGCCACAGTTGTTTTCCAAATGGAAAGCAATGCTGCTGGAGCTGGCATGGGAACGTCGGGCCTGGTCGGCCAGATCATGACCTGGACCGTCATGTCGGAAACCACCGATCCCGTGGCGCTGATGGCAATGATTATTGGACTGCACTTCGTGGCACCGGCTGTATTGACTCTGATCTTCTCGGAGTTCATGCGCAAGAAGGGCTGGATCAAGCCTGGTGACATGGCGCTGGCGTAAACCTACAAGGGCTTTGCACCTGCAAGGCGAGCAACGAAGGATTCACTAACGACAACCTGGCGCCAACTCGGGCACCTGCGAAGCGAACGTCCCGTCGATTACGCCAAATTCGCGCCGTGATCCCATGCCGGCCAAAGTGCTTTCAATTAATAATTAGTCCATGGAAGCACCAAAGAAGCACATCGTTTGCGCAGGCACTAGCGGATTCATTGGAACCGCCTTACTCAAAGAGCTCACCAACCACGGCTGGTCCACGACCAACCTGACACGCTCGCAGCCGCGCGCGGAAAACGAAGTGCGTTGGAATCCAGATTCCTACGAGCTTGACCCCCAGGTACTAGCGTCAGCAGACGCAGTCATCTGCCTGAACGGCGCCCCGCTGGTGAAGTGGCCGTGGACGAGCTCTTACAAACAGGAACTCGTGGATTCGCGTCTGAAGTCCGTGAAAACAATTGCCGACAGCATTAATTCACTGCCGAAAGAATCTCGCCCTCAGACATTTATTTCCGGATCGGCAGTCGGGTACTACGGATCGCGCGGAAACGAAATCTTGACCGAGGATTCCACGCCCGCAAACGACTTCCTTGGCGGCCTTTGCCAAGTGTGGGAAAAGCAGGCGGAAACCGCGAAAGTTGACCGCGTAATACGGCTGCGTACCGGACTCGTGTTGGAGGACGGAGGTGGGATGCTCGCGGCGATGAAGCCTCTGTTCAAACTGTTTGCGGGCGGGCGCCTGGGCGATGGACGCCAGTGGATGCCCACGATTTCACTGCGAGACCACGTGGCCGCGATCCGATTCCTGCTTGAATCAGAAGATCTGCGTGGCCCGTTTAACCTGACCGGCCCGCAGCCGGTAACCAACGACGAGTTCACGGCCGCGCTCGCCGACCATTTTGACCGCCCCGTAGGGCCTACCGTTCCAGAGTTCGGCATCCGCATGGTGTTAGGCGACATGGCCGTGGTTGCGCTGTCTTCCCAGTACGTCGTGCCACAACGCCTGCTGGATGCCGGCTTCGAGTTCCGCGACTACACCATAACCGACCAAATCGAGAGCGGAAACGCGTAAGATAACTACTTCTTGGGATGCCTACTGACTGACTTTTCTCCAGTTAAGTAGAAGCGATAGGGGTATTGTTCGCCGTCGCCACCAGGGCCTGAAACCCCGATGCGACCAGAAGTGCCGACAAGGTTGTCGGGAACTTGTTTTTCTGGGAAGTACAGTGTGAATCGTGACCTCGGGGCAAACATTTCAAAGGCGTCCCCCGCCGCGTCCGGAACCCACGTGGTCGGCATTTTTCGAAGTTCGAGGGCGTGGCCGGAATCTGCAACGCTAATGCCGAGCGCGGATCCGACGTTGCCCGGACCGCGCGCCCAATCCCGCGGAGTGCGGGCCTTGGGGCGACGTTCCGGCATCACTTCTTCACCCCAGACAACTTCGCCCGCTCTGATCAAGCAACCCTGCCCGTCCCCTTCCGGGGCGCAAACGAGGTTTATGCAGGAGTGAATCCCATACGACAGGTAAACGTAAACCTGCGGTGGCGCACCAAACATGGGCCTAGTTCGTGGGGTGATCCCGCGATATGCGTGCGACCCCGGATCAGCGGCCCCCTCGTAGGCCTCCACCTCGGTCACCCGAAGTCCTACCGATTCACCGCCCTCGTTAATGGTCGCAAGGACGCTACCTAAAAGGCGCGGCGCGACCACGGTGGCGCGGTCAAGTAGTAGGTCCAGTAGTTCGGTCACGAAAGGTTAGTCCTTGAAGACTTCCCGCATTTTCGCAACAGTATCGCGTGCTTCCTGAGTTTGCTCGTGCACGCGATCCGGAGCAGTTCCACCGCGGCCTGCGCGTGCTGCGACGGATCCCTGCGCTGACAGGACTTCCCGCACGTCAGGTGTTAGGGCTTCGTTAATGGAGGCGAACTCGTCGTCGGTTAGATCCCAAAGCTCGCGATCAGTGGAGTCCGCAAGGGCCACGCACTCACCGGAGATTTCGTGCGCGTTGCGGAAAGGAACACCCTTCTTGACGAGCCACTCGGCGATGTCCGTTGCCAAGGAGAATCCGCGCGGAGCCAGGTATTCCATGCGGTC
>DUQT01000089.1 GCA_012837655.1 Actinomyces sp.
CGCCGTTTCAATCCTGGTTTACGCGCCCCGCTGGGTGGATGAGGACGACCTCGCGAAACTGTTGAAACCGTACTTTCCAGACATTGTTGACTCCCAGGACGCGGACCAGCTGGCCCCGATCGATTCGCCCAACCGGGCGCAGTCGCGCGAAGAACTTGCCAGCAAGATGGACATTCCCGAGGACGAGATGGAGCGCATCGCCGAAATCACGCGTGCTGCCGATGAAAAGGCGATGGCTGAAGATTTTGTGGTGCACGGGTACTCGCTGATTGCGTCTGCGGGGAACAAGTCGCGCGTCCACATCACCGTGTCGCCCGCGCAATTCACGCCCGCGTCACTTCGGTTTGAACAGTGGCCGCAGGGTAGTGCAGTGGAGTACGGCATCCACTGGATCGCGCCGCAAATCTACCTGGAAAAACTCATGCATCCCGGCCGCGCTGTGCGGTTTGAACGCAACCGCGTTAAAGACCAGATCGAAATGATCGCAACGCTCATCGCGCGGTCCACCAACGGACACATGCTGGACGAAGACCAGTTCCTGCTATCCGACCCGCAGTAGCCGAGCCGGAGGTCGGCCAGCAGTAGTCGAGCCGAGCATCGACGCGCAGTAGCCAAACCGGGCTTCAACCCGCAGTAGCCGAATAGTAGTCCGCGAAACTAGCGGGTCTCACCCTCGCGTTTCACGGCGTCAAGCATCAGGACTGCGACGTCTTGGATTTCGATTTGTTGCTCGGAGTTTGACGGCACCGGTGTGGATCCCAGCATCTGTGAACAGAACGGGCAGCCAGTAGCGATAACTTCCGCTCCGGTGCCAGCGGCTTCATCCACGCGCGCCTGCGAGATGCGGGTTCCGCGGGATTCTTCCATCCACGCCCGGGCGCCTCCCGCGCCACAGCAGAAGGACATGTCCTTTGAACGCGGCATTTCCAAAACTTCCAGGCCCTGATCTGCACCCAGCAGTTCGCGCGGAGCCTCGAAAACCTGGTTGTGTCGGCCCAGGTAGCACGGGTCGTGGAACGTGACCTTGCGGCCCTGCGCAAGATCCGCCGGAGCGACCGGCTTCAAAGCGCCTTCCCGAACCAGACGGTTCAGCAGCTGAGTGTGGTGAACGACCTCGAAAGTCCCCCCAAGTTCGGGGTATTCATTAGCGATCGTGTTGAAGCAGTGCGCGCAAGACACCACGATCTTCTTCACGTTCGCTTCATTTAGCGTCTCGATGGCCTGCTCCGCAAGCATCTGGAATAGCAACTCATTACCCGCCCGGCGCGCGAGGTCACCCGTGCAGGTTTCCGCGTTACCCAAAACGGCGTACTTCACGCCCGCCCTGTACAGCAGCTCCGCGATGGCCTGCGTCGTCCTCTTCGCCTTATCGTCATACGCACCCGCGCAGCCGACCCAGAAAACCCAGTCGACTTCGGACGCGTCCTCAACATCTTCGCCGATGATGGGGACATCAAAATCAAGGTTCTTCGCCCAATCCATCCGCTTTCGCGGCGACTGGTTGTACGGGTTCGCCTTGGATTCCAAGGATCGGAACGGACGCTGCAGTTCACGCGGGAACGCCGATTCCATAATCACCTGGTGGCGGCGAAGCCCCAGAATGTGGTCAATATGCTCAATGTCGACCGGGCACTGATCCACGCACGCACCGCACATCGTGCAGTCCCACAGGGCGTCATCAGCCACAACGTTTCCAACCAGCGGCTTGGCGGTCAACGCAACGCCGGTGTCCCCGGTGTTCTTAGACGCAATCAGCGCGCCCAACAGGTCGCCAGAATGCGCAGTATCCGGGACGCTTGAATGCACGAGGACGTTGCCATCCTCGTCCTCTTCCATGGCTTGATCGCCAAGGCCTTCCATAAGTTCGACAGCCGCGGTGTGGTCGCGAAGCTCCATCATCAGAAGCTTTGGCGAAAGGGGTTTTCCGGTGTTCCACGCGGGGCAGAGCTCCTGGCAACGACCACATTCCGTGCAGGTCATCAGGTCCAGGCGCTGCTTCCAAGTCAAGTCCGCAACAGTTCCAATTCCGAGGACGGCGTCATCATCCAGTTCGTCTAACTGTTCCTCGCTAGTGAACGGAACCCCGTCAATCAGCATTGGGGAAGCCGCCCCCAGAGTCTTCGAGCCGTCGGCCTCGCGGCGGGCGTAAACGTTAACCAATGCCAGGAAGCGGTGCCAAGCCACGCCCATCGTGGTTTGAACACCAACGACGGTCATCCAAGCCATCGAAATGACAACCTTAATTAGGGACAGGATCGTGATCGAGTTCAGGATCGCAGTATCCGACAGGCCCGTAAGCATTGAGCCCAGCCAAGCCGTGGTGGGGAAGTGCAGCCAGGTTGCCACACTCGGATCAGTCACGACCCGACCAGCTTCGTCAGCCACGCCCTCGACGCCCGCTGCATAGGACAGCGCGCGAAGGCCGATAACTGCGAAAACGACGCTGAAAATTACGAACTCAACGAAGTAGGCCTGCCACCTGGTTGATCCCAAAAAACGGGAGGGGCGGTGGTCTGCTTTTCCTACGCGGCCTTCGCCTTCGGCTTCTTCCACAGATCCGTGGCCCGCACGCAAACGCACGATAACCAGCCAAATAATGCCGATGAAACCGCCCCACGCGAACAGTTCAACCAGCCACTCCCAGGGGATGAAGTGTTCCAGTGCGCCTAACGTGTAGGCGGGATTTCCGAGCTTTCCGTAGCCCGTCTTCAAAGTCAGGGCAAGGATCGGGAACGATAGCATCACGAACCAGTGAGCGACGCGCACAGCGGGGCGATGCTTGAACTCGCGGTGAGACAAAATCGTCTTAATCGTCATCCACAGGCGCTTTCCCACCGGACGCAAACGACCAGGCTGGGGGCCACCGGCAGCCACACGGGTGTACAGCACGTAAATCGCACGCCCAAACGCCAGCACTCCAATGATGGTGACTATGACTGCGATGACGAGCGAAGTTAAACGAAGATCGGCAGGGGACACTGCCTCACGCTCCTTCACGTGTGGGAAAAGCTCCTGTCCGTATTATCGCTAGAAAGGGCTGGAGTCTCAAAAATTAGTTAAAGTTGAGATTGGCGCTAAGCCAACTGTCAACATCCGCAATCTATGGAGGCATAAGGACGAAACGTGCCAACAATTTTGCTTCTCCACCTCGTCGCGGCATGCTTAGCGCCCATCCTCGTCCGGCAAATCGGACGTAACGCGCTACTCGTCTTAGCTGTTGCCCCCGCAAGTGCGGCAGTGTGGGCACTTTCGTATTCGCAGCAGGTCTTCTCAGGAACACCACCCGAATTTAAGTGGCACTGGGTGAGCGATCTTGGCCTGACCGTAATCTTCCGATTAGACCCACTGTCATGGTTGATGACACTGATCGTTGGTGGGATCGGCGCGCTGGTAATGATCTACGCGTCGCGTTACTTCTCTGAAAGAGCATCGAACTTGGGGCGGTTCTCCGCAATCTTCGTCGGTTTTGCTGCGGCCATGCTGGGCCTGGTTACCGCAGATCACCTGATGATCATCTACCTGTTTTGGGAACTAACAACAGTCTTTTCATTCCTGCTGATCGGACACCACTTTGACCGCCGGGTCGCCCGCACGGCCGCACGCCAATCCATCCAGGTAACCGGCTTCGGTGGCCTGGCGATGTTCGCCGGGTTCGTGATGGTCGCTCACGCGAACGGAGGCACCTACTCCGTTTCACGCCTGGTTGAACGCATCCAGTTCTCCTCTTATTTCCCCACAGATTCGGCGCAGGTCATCATTGGCGCCCTGCTGATTGTTGTTGGTGTCGCAACCAAGTCCGCCCTCGTGCCGCATCATTTTTGGCTACCGGGCGCGATGGCCGCGCCAACACCCGTTTCCGCATATTTGCACGCCGCCGCGATGGTGAAGGCGGGCGTGTACTTGATTGCGCGTTTGACACCTGGTTTCACGAATATTCCCGGATGGTCGCCGGTGATCGTGGTGCTCGGTATGGCGACGATGATTGTGGGCGGTTACCGCGCGCTTAGGCAGTTCGACCTGAAACTGGTGTTGGCGTACGGAACGGTTTCCCAGCTCGGCCTGATCGCGGCCGCGGTCGGCTACGGAACTGCGGCAACTCTGGCTGCCGGCATCGTCATGCTGATCGCGCATGCCGTGTTCAAGTCCGCGCTGTTCATGAGCGTCGGCCTCGTCGAAAAAACCACCGGAACCCGCGATCTGCGCGAGCTCAACGGATTGCGCCTGCACAAGCCCGTCCTCGCAACTTGCGCCGCAATACTTGCAATTTCGATGGCCGGTGTGCCCCCTCTGCTGGGCTACCTCGGTAAGGAAGCCTTCATCACCAGCTTCATCGACGGCACCGGCGCAGTTTGGTTGACCGGCGCCGCTGCGCGCACCGTCGACATCATCGCGCTAATCGTCCTCGCGATCGGATCTACGTTCACAGTCGCGTACTCGTGGCGCTACTGGTGGGGCGCATTCGCAAAGAAACGCACCCGAATCGAAATGCACGTCGACTCCACGCCGGTTCTTTCCACATTTCCGATCGTGCTACTAGCGGCGGCCTCGTTCGCGGGCGTATATCCCGTTTGGCTACAAACGCTTGTAACCCACATTTCCGAGGGCGCAGTTGGCGAACCCCACATTGCTCTGTGGTCGGGCTGGATGCCGGCCACGGTAACTGCACTTATCGTCGCCGCCGGTGTTGGGATGGCTTACAAGCGTCCCACGGTTGCGCGAATCCAGCGACACTTGGAGCCCAAGCGTCTGCACGCGATTGACATCTACCGCATGATCGTGCTTCAACTTGAGGTGGTCGCGTCGCGGGTGACGGCCATGTTCCAGCGCGGTTCTCTGCCGTGGGATATCACGACGATCCTGGTGGTTTTCACCGGCGTGGTTGCATACGCGCTGTTCCAGGTGGAGCACGCTGAAATGCGTTTGCGCCTGTGGGACTCGCTGGCGCAGGTCGGAATCGTCGC
>DUQT01000090.1 GCA_012837655.1 Actinomyces sp.
AATCGGGCGCACGCCACGCTCGAATCCCGCGACGTACACCGGTGTGTGGGATCACTTGAGGACGCTGTTCGCTGAAACGCAGGAATCAAAGGTGCGCGGATACAAGCCTGGCCGCTTCTCGTTCAACGTGAAGGGTGGTCGCTGCGAAAACTGTAAGGGCGACGGCACCATCAAGATCGAGATGAACTTCCTGCCTGACGTGTACGTGCCTTGCGAGGTCTGCCACGGACAGCGTTACAACCGCGAAACCCTTGAAATCGAGTACAAGGGTAAGAACGTCGCAGAAGTCTTGGACATGCCAATTTCTCAGGCAGCGGAGTTCTTTGCACACATCCCACGCATCGCAAGGCACCTCAACACCCTGGTTGAGGTTGGCCTCGGATATGTCCGCCTCGGTCAATCCGCAACGACGCTCTCCGGCGGTGAGGCTCAGCGCGTGAAGCTCGCATCCGAACTTCAGAAGCGCTCCCGCGGCCGCACCGTGTACGTACTCGACGAGCCCACGACCGGCCTACATTCCGAAGACATCCGCAAGCTACTCCTTGTCCTGCAGGGACTCGTCGACAAGGGCAACACCGTCATCGTCATCGAACACAACCTTGACGTCATCAAGTCCGCCGACTGGGTCATCGATCTAGGTCCCGAGGGCGGTGCTGGGGGAGGCCAGGTAATTGCTCAAGGCACTCCGGAGGACGTCGCCAAGGTGGAGGGCTCCTACACTGGCGAGTACCTAGCCGAAGTGTTAGCTAAGGAAAACTAGTTCGCCCGACGATCAAGAACGCGCCGCTTGAATGAATCGGCGCGCTCTTCTACGCATGAAAGCCGTTGGAGGCTTAGCGGCGAATTCCGTCGGATCATTGACCAGCCAGCGCAAACCTCTAAGCGCCCAAACGCTCTCTGACTTTTTGAACAGCGTGACCGGGTGGCCCGCAGCTCGCAGACTCCTAGATCAGCTTGACTGGGTGGTCCGCAGCTCGCAGGTTCCTAGATCAGATTGACCGGGCGCACCGAGATCTGCTCGACCATCGCGTCTTCGGACGCATCCAGTGCAAGGCGCACAGCGGCCGCAATGGAGGAGGGACGCAGGTGGTCTTCAGCGCGGTAAGGGCGTCTGGCCGCATCTTGAAGCTCGACCTGCATATCGGTATCGACGCGGCCAGGGTGCACTGAAGATACGCGGATCTTCCCGCGTTCCTCTTCGCGAAGCGCGTCAGTTAGTGCACGAAGCGCGAACTTGGAAGCGGAATAAAGTCCACCCCGAGGCCCTGCCCTAAACCCCGAACCCGAGTTGATTGCAACTACCTGACCGTGCGCCTTTCGCAGCGCAGGCAAGAAGTTACGAATCAGATCAGCTTGCGCAATGACGTTCATGCCTAGCATGCGCTCCCAGTCATCGTGGGTAGCCTCAGCAATAGTGACGTTAAACGCGATACCTGCACTGAGTACCAAGCCGTCAAGAGAATCAATCTTGGATGCGGCTTGCGCAACTGCGTCCTCGTCGGAAATATCAACGATCCACGGTTCGGCGGATTCGAGGGTGGAAACCACTTTGGAAACGGTTTCTTCATCGCGCCCGCCGACCAGGATGTGGTAGTCGGGACTCAGGTTTTCGCAGATCGCGCGCCCAATGCCACGTGAACCACCTGTTACAAGAACTGTTTTTCTACTCATGTTTACAGCCTATCGAGGTGGGCGGACATTCACGCGGCAAAGCTACTTGTTGTCGTTGTAGAGGGCCTCGATTTCATGCGCAAAATCGCGGGTTACGTTGGCGCGCTTCAGTTTCATGGAAGGCGTTAGGTAACCATTGTCGACCGTGAACTCGGCGTTCACGATGCGGAACTTGCGAATCGATTCCGCGCGCGAAACATTGCGATTCGTTCGATTGATTGCCTTTTCCAAGGACTGCATGACGCGCGGATGACTCGCAGCCTGCGTAACATCCATTGGTTCGAGGCCGTGATTGGCCAGCCACGTGGGTAGCATTTCCTGGTCCAGGGTGATGAGCGCTCCGATGTAGGGCTTCTGGTCGCCAACCACGATGACGTGTGAGATCAGCGGATGCATGACCAGCGCCTCTTCCAGGCCGGAAGGCGCCACGTTCTTGCCACCTGCCGTGACGATGATGTCCTTCTTTCGGCCCGTGATGTAGAGGTTTCCGCGGCGATCAAAGTGGCCGATGTCGCCGGTGTGGAACCAGCCCTCATCGTCAAATGCTTCCGCGGTTTCCTGCGGATTGTTGAAGTATCCCGGGAAGATGGAGGCACCCTTCACGAGGATCTCATCATCTTCCGTGATCTTGATTGCGTTGCCGGGCAGGACCTTGCCAACGGCTCCCATGACGGGCTCTTCATGATCGGCGAGGGCGAGCGGGCCAGTCGTTTCAGAAAGACCCCAACCCTCCAATACAGTCAGACCTGCACCGCGGAAGAAGTGGCCAAGTGTCGGGGACAGAGGAGCGCCACCAGAGATGATGTACTCCATGTTCGGACCCAAAGCCTTGCGGACTTCCCGCAGGACGAGCTTGTCCGCCCAGTCGCGTTCACGGCGCTGCTTAATCGTTGGGCCAAGTCTGGTTTCCAGGGCCTCCGAGTAAGCGATTGCCCTGGTTGCCGCCCAGCGGAACATCTTGCGTGTAATACCCTTACCGGCCTTGGCTTCTGCAGCGTTGTAAACCTTTTCCAAAACGCGCGGGACCAGAAGCAGAAGAGACGGTTGGAAGGTCTCAATATCGGTCAGTAGGTTCTTCGTGTCCGGTGAATGCGCAAAAACAC
>DUQT01000091.1 GCA_012837655.1 Actinomyces sp.
CCCCCGCCACGATCCGTAACGACATGGCGGCTCTTGAAGAGGCGGGCCTGATTTACCAGCCGCACACCTCCGCGGGTCGGATACCGACCGTGCAGGGATACCGCATGTTCGTGGACCGCCTGGCCCAGTTGAAGCCCATGTCCACGCCGGAGCGCCGCGCGGTCGAATCATTCTTGGCGGACGCTGTCGATATTGACGACGTGGTGGAACGAACTGTGCGACTTCTTGCGCAGCTGACTCGCCAGGTCGCGATCGTTCAGTACCCGCAGTATGACTTGGCGAAACTGGTGCGCGTTGAACTGGTGGACCTGGGGCCCGGGCGCACGCTGGTCATCGTTATTTCCGATGATGGCCAGGTTGAACAGCGCGTCATTCCAGACTACGGAGTGGAAGAAGAAGACTTTAACAGCCTGCGCGACCAGATCAACGAAATCTGCGTGGGCGCGGATCTACAAACCCTGCCGGACCTGATCTCCCCTTTGAGCGTGATTGGTCACGAAGACGAACGCCGATTCCGCACCGCCGTGTGCCAGGCTGTTGTTGACCCAACCCGCCGCGACGGGGAGGAACGAATCCTGGTGGCAGGAACAGCAAACTTGGCTCGATCAGGCGTTGATTTTTCGAGGTCGATTGTGCCCGTGTTGGACGCCCTAGAGGAACAGGTTGCGCTACTGCGACTGTTCTCCGCAGTTCCAGCTGACGACGTGACGGTTTCGATTGGTGAAGAAAACTTGCACGACGGACTGGTTGAAACAGCTGTGGTTGCGGGAACCTACGGTTCTGAGAACGCAAACGCTCACCTGGCTGTGGTTGGCCCAGTCCGAATGGACTATGTGAATGCGATGAGTTCAGTCCACGCCGTGGGCGCCTACCTCACTCACTTCCTGCATGGAAACAGAAGCTAAACCCGACCAGAAGCGCACAACAGAAGTTAAGTAAGACAAATAAGGAACGAACTCGGTGAGCGAAGACTATTACGACATCCTCGGCGTTGATCGCGATGCATCTGCGGATCAGATCAAGCGTGCCTACCGCAAGCTGTCGCGCAAATACCACCCCGACATTGCCGGTGTGGAGTACGAGGAAGAGTTCAAGAAGATTTCGGTAGCCTACGAAACACTTTCGAACCCGAAGAAGCGTCAAAGCTACGACATGGGCGGTGCGACCGGCATGGGTGGCATGGGCGGAATGGGTGGTTTCGGCGGGTTTGGTGACCTGTTTGAAACGTTCTTCTCAGCAGCTGGCGCAACCGGAGGTCCGGTGCCGCGTGGTCGCCGTGGCCAAGACACCCTCACAGTCATTGAGGTGGGCCTGGAAACGATCGCGTTCGGGTCCCGTGAAGAAGTCACGATTGACACGGCTGTTCGCTGTCCGACCTGCGACGGCACATGCGTGAAGCCGGGAACCTCCCCGCGAACGTGCACCTCCTGTAACGGTTCGGGAACTGTGCGCCAGATGCAGCGTTCCCTGCTGGGCAACATCATGACGCAGGCTCCGTGCCCCGCGTGTGGGGGACACGGAACGATCATTCCGGACCCGTGTGAGGAATGTGGTGGCGAAGGTCGCGTTCACGCGCGTCGCAAGATCGCAGTTGACGTTCCTGCCGGCATTGAAAACGGAACTCGCATCCGCCTTTCCGGACAGGGCGAAGCCGGCCCCGGCGGAGGAGCCCACGGCGACCTCTACGTCGAGGTTCGCGAAAAGCCTCACCCGGTGTTCCGCCGCCAGGGTGACGACCTGGTCGCAGACCTCTACGTCCCGATGACCGCCGCCGCTTTGGGCACAACCATCACGCTGGATACGCTTGACGGCCCTGAAGATATCGTCATCCAGCCTGGCACTCAGCCCGGCGAAGAAGTCAAGATCGACGGCCTGGGTGTTGGACGCCTGCATCGTCGAGGACGCGGCCGACTTCGCGCACGAATCAACGTTGAAGTCCCAACGAGCCTGTCCGATAAGCAGCGCGAGCTACTCCAACAACTTGCCGAACTGCGAGACGAGGAACGCGTCGAAGCCAAGACCGGTGCCGACAACGCGGGATTCTTCTCTAACCTGCGAGATAAGTTCACCAAATGACAGCGCCCGTTTTCTTCGCTGAGGACCTAAGCTCCGCAAAACCAGGGGACCAGCTCACCATCGAGGGTGGCGACGCCAAACATATCCGCGTCATGCGAATCGAACCTGACGATCGCCTCGACCTCGTCGACGGACGTGGAATCCGTGCGCAAGCCCGCATGTTCCAAATTCGCGACAATAGCGTCACCGTGATTATCGAGGACGTGGCTGAGGAACCGATTGGTCAGCCGCGGGTAACCCTGGTCCAGGCTCTAGCAAAGGGAGGCCGCGACGAGCTCGCGATCGAGATGGCAACCGAGCTTGGCGTCGATCGGATCATCGCGTGGCAATCTCAGAGAGCCATTGTCCGCTGGACCGGCAAAAAGCGCGACAAGGCCATGGACAAGTGGCGCAATATCCTGCGAGCTGCCACCAAGCAGGCGCGTCGCGCCCGCATCCCCGAACTCCTGTTCGCCGACTCAGCTGAAGCAGTTGTAAACCTGGTCGAAAATGACCAGCTGATCGTCATGCACGAATCAGCCGAACAGCGCGTTTCCGAGATTCCCGGACCCTGGGATGCGCCCAGCTACGCCCTCGTGATTGGACCAGAAGGTGGCATCACGGACACGGAACTTGACGAGTTTAGGCGCGCCGGCGCTGAAGTCGTGCTAGTAGGCGACACGGTGATGCGCGTGTCGACGGCTGCGGCGGCGGGGCTCACAGTGCTGAACTTCCTGACCGGCAAAGTCTAGACTGGCATTAAGCGCACTTATTTTGATCAACGCAAGGAGACGCGGTAGAACCGAGCCCATGGCCAACAACGATTCGCCAACAACTGAGACCATTCAGCTGCACATCCCCGAACACTTGGATCCAGTCAGCGTACTGGGGCCCGAGGACGAAGTTATTCGTACGCTTGAAAAGAGCTTTCCCGGTATCCGGGTGTCCTCCTTGGGGCGTGAAATCACGATCTCTGGCGATCCGGAAGAAGTGGCGCTGACCGCGGATCTGGGGCGCGAACTAATCGGGCTGGCCAGGAGCGGGCAGTATCTGAACGCCGAAACTGTCCAGCACGCCATTGGGTTACTTGCGGACACGGGTACGAGCATCGCGTCGAACGAGACGATCCTGACCGTGCACGGCCGGGACATTCGCGCGAAAACTCCGGGACAGCAACGCTACGTCGACCTCATTGCAAATAACACGGTAGTTTTTGGAATCGGACCGGCAGGTACGGGCAAGACCTATCTGGCAATGGCGATGGCTGTAAACGCGCTGCTAAGCGGTGAGGTACGTCGGATCGTGCTGACGCGCCCGGCCGTGGAAGCGGGGGAGAGCCTGGGCTTCCTGCCGGGTACGCTCACGGAAAAGATCGATCCGTATCTGCGCCCTCTGTACGATGCCTTGAATGAAATGATTGACCAGGAAGCGCTCCCCAGACTACTGGCCGCGGGAACCATTGAGGTTGCGCCGCTTGCCTACATGCGTGGACGGACGTTGAATGACTCGTTCATCATTTTGGATGAAGCGCAGA
>DUQT01000092.1 GCA_012837655.1 Actinomyces sp.
TTTTCACGACTTTACGTCCAAACGGCCACAGCACGTATAGTGCCATCCGGAATGATGCGACGCCCGCCGGGATCGTGATGATTGGGATCATCGCGATGAGACCGAACAAGATGTACATCAAGAAGAGCTCAAATCCGGCGAAAACCAGCCAAATGATGTTTAGGATTGTGCGCATCGATTTCTCCGTGAAGTTCTAGTTGCGGGGTCCGAAAACGGCGGATCCCATGCGGATTCTGGTTGCTCCCTCTGCGATCGCGAGCACGTAGTCGCTGGTCATTCCCATCGACAGTTCGCGCGCGTCTGCAAGGTTCGGCAACGACAGTGCGGCGTCGCGAATCTTGCGCAAATCAGAAAACGATCTGCGTACCAGTTCCTCGTCGTGGGTATGCGCGCCGATCGTCATGAATCCGATTACGTGCAGCTTTTCAAAGTCGGCGATCTGCTGCGCCACATCCAGGGCTTCGCGCGGATGCGCACCGGACTTGGATTCCTCGCCGGAGGTGTTCACCTGGATCATTATGTCCAGCGGCTCATCAGAGCGAACCCGCTTGTTGATGGCCTCCGCCAATCGCACGGAATCAACCGTTTCAATCTGGTCAACGACGCGCAGAACCTTGTTGATCTTGTTGGTCTGCAGCGGCCCAATCATGGTTGTTGTCAGATTTTCGAGGTCGAGTTCGCGAAGGTACGGAGTTGTGACCTCTGCTTCTTGCACGCGGTTTTGTCCCATGATTACGGGCCGACCGTGTTTGATGAGTTCGCGAGCTGCGACCTCACATTCTTCAACGCTACGGGTCTTAATAGCTAGTTCCAGGTCGACGTCTTCGGCGCTGCGGCCTGCGGCGCGTGCGGCTTTGTCGAGGTTTTCTAGAACTTGCTCAAGCTGGATGGAAATATGTGAAGTAGGCATGTCTCTTTAAGGATAGTCCAACCTAGAATTCAAACTCCGAAATCTTACGGCAGGCGCTTGGTCCAGGCTTCGGTTGCGAACTTTTCGTCAGCGCGCTTCTTAGCGTTTTCGATGTCTTGCTCGGTAATTTCGCCCTTGGTCGCACCGTATTTTTGCTCGAAGTGGTCAAGGAACACGTCGATGATTTCTTCGCGCGGCATACCGGTTTGCGACTTCATAGGATCCACGCGCTTCACTGCGGAACGCGTGCCCTTGTCCCTCATCTTTTCGCGGCCGATGCGCAGGGTTTCAAGCATCTTCTGCGCGTCAATGTCGTAGGACATGGTCACGTGGTGAACCATGTATCCGTTCGCGAAACGCTTCTGCGCAGCGCCACCGATCTTGCCGAGTTCTGAAGAAATATCGTTCAGCGGAACGTAGTGGGCCTTCACGCCAACCTTTTCCAGGGCTTCCATGCACCATTCGTCAAGGAACGGGTAGGACTCCTCAAATGACAGTCCGTCAACCAGGCCGGTCGGGATAACCAGTGAGTAGGTGACGCAGTTTCCAGGCTCCATGAACATCGCGCCGCCACCCGTGATGCGTCGGCTCACGATGATGTCGTGCTTCTTAATACCTTCTTCATCGATTTCGTTCGAGTAGGACTGGAACGAACCAATCACAATCTGGGGAGCATTCCACTCCCAAATGCGCATGAATGGCTTTCGACGTCCCGCAGCCACGTCCTCAACAAGCGTTTCATCCATTGCCACATTCAACATGGGGTCAACGGAAGGCCCGTGGATAACGTCAAAATCTATATCGTCCCAATCGAGGGCGTGGCCGAGTGCGCGACGCACCGCAATCGCAACCCCGTGGGTGGTTAGGCCGAAAAGAACGTCAGTTGGGAGGACGGAGTTGTCCATCGCCTCTTGGATTTGCTGTGCTGACGAGCCGGCTGGCAGACCTTCAACGGCGCTTGTCATGCGCTCCAGGGCTTCATCGGGTTCAAGGAAGAAGTCACCCGAAATTCGCACATCGGTTAGGACGTCATCTTCGACATCAAGGTCAACTACAACTAGCTTGCCACCAGGGACTTTATATTCACCATGCATGCCTTCATCCTATTGGCATTTGCATGTCCTTGACCAACCGGGAATTCCGCGCTGCGGTTGCTCATTTCGAGATGCGGTCATAGCCTCGGACAATTAACAGGATGCATAGACTGATAAAGACAAATCCACGGTTTTAGGAGGCAGTCATGGCATTCCCCCTGCGGTCACGGACGTCAACATCTGGACGCAACATGGCGGGAGCGCGCTCACTTTGGCGCGCGACTGGTATGGAAGATTCCGATTTTGGGAAACCGATTGTCGCGATTGCGAACTCGTTTACGCAGTTCGTACCGGGACACGTTCACCTGCGAAATGTGGGGCAGATCGTAGCCGATGCGATTAAGGAAGCCGGTGGCGTTTCCAAAGAGTTCAACACGATCGCCGTTGATGATGGCATCGCGATGGGCCATTCGGGAATGCTGTACTCGCTACCTTCACGAGAGGTCATCGCAGATTCCGTTGAGTACATGGTGAACGCGCACTGCGCTGACGCCCTCGTGTGTGTTTCTAACTGCGACAAGATCACACCGGGCATGCTCCTTGCCTCGATGCGCCTAAATATTCCGACCGTGTTCGTCTCTGGCGGCCCGATGGAGGCCGGCAAGAATATCGATCCCGCCGCAATCATCGGTGATTCGAAGGACGGTCACGGGAACCTGATTACGGTCATGAACGCGACCGCGGATGACAGCATTTCTGATGAGAAACTCCTTGAAATCGAGCGCCTCGCCTGCCCGACGTGCGGGTCGTGTTCTGGAATGTTCACCGCGAACTCGATGAACTGTCTAACGGAGGCGCTCGGCCTGTCCCTACCCGGAAACGGGTCGACACTGGCAACGCATGAAGCCCGTCGCGGCCTTTTCGAAGAAGCGGGCCGTCGCGTAATCGAACTTTCGAATCGTTATTACAACGACGAGGACGAGTCTGTGCTGCCTCGAAGCATTGCTACGCGCGACGCGTTTGAAAACGCGATGACGCTGGACATGGCGATGGGTGGATCTTCGAACACGGTTTTGCACCTGCTGGCCGCGGCAACCGAGGCCGGCGTTGATTTTGACATTGACGACATCGGCAACCTGGGCGACACGGTTCCCACGCTGTCGAAGGTCGCACCAAACCACAATGACTACCACATGGAAGACGTTCACCGTGCTGGCGGTATTCCCGCACTGCTCGGCGAGCTGAACCGGGCGGGCCTGTTAAATGATTCGGTTCATACGGTCCACTCCCCCGACTTGAAGTCGTGGCTGGACAAGTGGGACATCCGCGGTGGAAATCCGTCGCCAGAAGCGCTGGAGCTGTTCTCCGCTGCGCCTGGAAACGTGCGCACGACGGAGCCCTTTTCTACGAATAATCGTTGGAAGGACCTTGACACCGACGCTGAATCCGGATGCATCCGCAGCGTCGAGCACGCCTACATGGCTAACGGTGGTCTGACCGTCCTTCATGGCAACATTGCCCCTGACGGCGCAGTTATCAAGGCTGCGGGAATCGACGAGGAACTCTTCCACTTCGAAGGCGAAGCCATCGTCTTTGAGTCCCAGGAAGAAGCGATCGAAAAGATCCTGAACAAGACCGTTAAGGAAGGCCACGTTGTAGTCATCCGCTACGAGGGCCCATCGGGCGGTCCGGGCATGCAAGAAATGCTGTACCCGACCTCGTTCATCAAGGGCCGCGGTCTTGGCAAGAAGGTCGCCCTGATCACCGACGGCCGTTTCAGCGGCGGCACCTCCGGCATCTCGGTGGGTCACATTTCCCCAGAAGCTGCAGCCGGCGGTCTAATCGGCCTCATTGAAGATGGCGACAAGATCGTCATCGACGTCAACGATCGTCTACTACATTTGGACGTTGACGAGGGCGAGCTTGAGCGTCGCCGTGAAGCTCAAGAGGCGCGGGAAAATCCGTGGACTCCGAAGGAGCGCCAACGTGAAGTTTCTGATGCCCTGAAGCTTTACGCGATGACGGCAACATCAGCTTCAACTGGAGCCGCGCGCGATGTTTCCCTAGTACAGAGAAAGCGCTAATCTTCACAAAAAGTGACAATTCTGGCGGCATTCAAGGCGTTTGGACGTAAAGTTCAGGAAGTTTTAAGGCGAATCTACCAACATTGAAGACGTTCTGGTTTTCAATAGTTAGGAGAAATCATGGCAGAAGGCATGAAGGATAAGGTCACCGGTAAGGCTAAGGAAGTTGCTGGAGAAGTTTCCGGCGACAACGAGCTGAAGGCTGAAGGCCGCGCCGACCAGGCTGCCGGTAAGATCAAGGATTTCGCGGAAAAGGCCATGGATAAGGCAGAGGAAGCATCCGAGTCTGTCAAGGCCGGTGTGGACAAGATCCGCAAAGAGTTGAAGTAACTACAGACTTCTAAGTGGAGGGGCAACTTCGGTTGCCCCTCCACTTTTGTTGACGGCTTACTCTTGAATGCGTGTGGCCCCTATGCCAAACGGTAGAGCCAGTTGTATGGGTCGGGCTCGTGACCGTTTTGGATGCCGGTTAGCTGGTTGTAGACCGACACTGCGAAGTCAGACTTGCCAAGCTCGACCTCGAAGTCTTCTGATGCTAGACGACCGATCGGCGTTACGACGGCAGCGGTGCCGCACGCGAACATTTCGGTGACCTCGCCCTTGCGGATGTCATCGACTAGCTCGTCCAGGGCGATCAGCGATTCAAATACCGGCGTTCCCCTGTCGCGCAACATGCGGATAATCGCGGACCTGGTGGAGCCTTCCAGGATGGTGCCCGTAAGCTTTGATGTGACCACGGAGCCGTCCTTGCGAACGACGAACACGTTCATGCCGCCTAGCTCTTCGAGGTAGCGTTCCTCGCGAGCATCTAGGAAGCACACCTGGTCAAAGCCCTTTTCGGCGGCTTCTTGCTGCGGCAACAGTGAGGACGCGTAGTTACCCGCGGTCTTCGCTGCACCGGTTCCTCCCGGTCCTGCGCGGTGGAAGTTGCGGGTCACCCAGATTGACACCGGCTTCATTCCGCCCTCGAAGTATGCGCCAACGGGGCTGGCGATCATGAGGTACGTGTTTTCGCGGGCGGCGTGCACGCCCAGGAACGGTTCGGAGGCGAACATGAAGGGGCGAAGGTACAGGGAGGTGCCCTCCCCGGTTGGAACCCAGCGTTCATCTTCGCGAACAACCTGCACGACTGAAGCGATGAAGTCCTCAACGGGGATTTCCGGTAGCGCCAGTCGACGCGCGGAAGCGTTGAAGCGGGCCGCGTTGTAGCCGGGTCTGAACGTCCAGATGGAGCCGTCGTCGTGGCGGTAGGCCTTCATGCCCTCGAAGATTTCCTGCCCGTAGTGCAGAATCGCGGCCGCGGGTGAAAGTGACAGCGGTCCGTAGGGGACGATTTCCTTGTCGTGCCAGCCGCGCCCCACCGTCCAAATCGCGCGCGCCATGTGGTCGGAGAACTGCATTCCAAACTTGAGGTCCGACATCGCGGCCTTCCAGTCCGCTTCACTCGTCAGATTCGGGTGCGGCAACACCTTAAATCGGGCGGCGACGTCGTCAGCGGGAGGGAGCACTCGCGACCCCGCAGTTTCCAACTCCGTAGGTGTGTGCTTCAGACCGTCGTTAGCCATTTGCTGTCTCTTCTCTAGTTTCTAGTTATCGTGAATGATTCGTATCGTTGCTATTTTAGGCCGAACCGGCCGGCCGATATTGAGCTTTCTTCAATCCTGAGTTTTCGTCCAACGCCGAGCGTGCGGTGACAATCCGATATCGGTATGTGCCTTCCCACGCCCCGGGCAGTTTCAGATTTCCGCCCCCTAATGGGGCGCCTCTAGGCTTCCAGGATTTCGAGGACGGAGCTCAGCACGCCCTCGGTAGTAATCTTCATGTCCGGGTTGGCTGCGCGTTGCGCCATGTGCTGGTCAACGCCGTTCGTGACGTGGGCGGCGGCTTGTGGCAGTTCGAGGTGGTCGAACATGAGCGCCATCGACGCGATTGCCGCGATCGGATCCGCGATCCCCTGCCCCGCGATGTCGGGAGCAGAACCGTGAACCGGCTCAAACATGGACGGGTACTTGCCCGAAGGGTTCAGGTTCGCAGACGGTGCTAGGCCAATACCGCCAGTGACGGCGCCGATTTCGTCGGTGATGATGTCACCAAACAGGTTGTCGGTGACAATCACGTCGTAGCGTGACGGATCAGTGACCATGTAGATCGTGGCCGCGTCAATGTGGTTGTAGTCGACTTCGATATCGGGATACTCAGCTGCGACCTCGTCGACGATTCTTTGCCACATTCCGCCCGCGTGAACTAGCACGTTTTTCTTGTGGATTAGCGTGAGTTTCTTGGCGGGACGCGACTGGGCGAGTTCGAATGCGTAGCGGACGACGCGCTCAACGCCCATGGCGGTGTTAACGGAGACCTCGTTGGCGACCTCGTTTTCAGTTCCGGTGCGGATCGTTCCGCCGGTGCCGGCGTAGAGGCCCTCGGTGCCTTCGCGAACGACTACCAGGTCAATGTTGCCCGGGTTCTTGAGAGGGCTTTCAACAGCTGGGTAATACTTGCCGGGGCGCAGGTTGATGTAGTGGTCGAGCTCGAAACGCAGGCGCAACAGCAGGTTTCGTTCCAGTAGTCCGGATGGGGTGCGCGGGTCGCCGATTGCGCCCAGGACGATCGCATCGCGGGTCTTGATGCTGGCCAGGTCCTCGTCGGGCAGGATTTCTCCATCCCTAAGCCACTTATCCGCCCCGAGGTCGTAGTGGTTTTCGACCAGCGTGACGTCTTCGTCAACTGCTTTGTGCGCAACTTTTAGTGCGGCCGCTGTGACTTCAGGGCCGATTCCGTCGCCGGGGATTACTGCGAGTTCGATTGTCCTGCTCATGTACCCATTCAACGTCTATTTCAAAAGTTGGGCATTTTGGTCCGCCATGCGAACGCTCAGATCTGGCGCGTTTGAGCAACGCACCCGCTTATCTGTAATGATTGGGCTGTGCACACTGACGATCAAGGAGCCAGTTTCATGTCAACCGCTCACGTCTACCCGGCAACCATTGGCCTTCCCAAGAATATTGACCTTTACAAGTGGAGCGTCATTGCAGCCGACCAGTTTTCTTCATCGCCCAATTATTGGCAGCGTGCAGATGAGATCGTGGGTGATTCTCCCTCGACGCTTCGCATGGTAGTGCCGGAAGTTTACTTGACGATTGATACGCCTGCGCAGATGGAAGAACGCGTGAGCGCCACCCACCGCGCCATGCGCGAATACCGCCGGAACGTCCTCGAATTCGTTCCAAATTCAGTTATTTACGTTGAGAGAAAAACTCCGTACGTTGATCGTCGCCGCAGTCTGGTGCTTGCGCTCGACCTGGAAACCTATTCATATTTGGGCGATCCGGACGCGGACGTTCGCGCGTCTGAAGCAACCGTCCTGGAGCGTATCCCCGCCCGCGAAGCCGTCCGCAGCGCCGCTTCAATGGAGCTCCCGCACGTCCAGGTCCTTTACGACGACCCCAACCATCGCATCCAATCCATTCTCGAGGGCGTGGCTGGCGACCTCGAAAAGGTTTACGAAACGGAACTAATGCTTGACGGCGGATCTGTTGCGGGATGGCGACTTGATGGAGATTCGCAGGCGTGGGCTGACATCAAGCGGGTCCTGGATGACATCAAGACCGCGCACGGTTTCCGGTTCATTGTTGGCGATGGGAACCACTCGTTGGCGGCCGCGAAGTCGCACTGGGAAAAGATCAAGTCCGCAGGATTGAAGGCCGAGGGCGCAGCTGCGAACGCTTCGGTGGACGACTTCAAGATCGGTGAGCACCCTGCCCGCTACGCGCTCGTTGAGCTCTTGAACGTCCACGACGAGGGACTCGTCATGGAGCCTATCCACCGCTGGTTGCGCGGCATTTCACTAGATCAGCTTCAGCAGGCGGCCTCGGAGTGGAATCGCACGCACGAAGGCGAACTGGTGAAGCTTGACCTAGAGACCCAGGACGGTGCGACTTCTCTTGAGTTGACCCAGCCGGGCGCGCTGATTATTGAGTCCGTACAGTCAGTCATCGACGCCCTCGTGGAAAA
>DUQT01000093.1 GCA_012837655.1 Actinomyces sp.
CGAGGTCGAGTGAACCCGATGCTTTCAAGCCCGCTGCCACACCGGATGCGGTAAAGCCCACGGGGTAGCAAACGCCGGACTTGGTGGGGCTACCGGAGGCGTTCGAGTTGGTGCTCACGGTGCAACTCCAATCGTTGGGATTCCAGTGGCTTCATCGATTCCGACAGCCAGGTTCGCTGCCTGCACAGCGGCCGCCGCGGTTCCCTTGCCCAGGTTGTCTATCGCGGCGATCGCGGTCAGTGCGCCCGTGTACTGGTCAACGCCAGCCCACACCTGGGCTTTCCCAGTGGCGAGGATCGGCTGGGTTTGCGGGTATCCCTCGGTTACATCAATGAAGGTTTCGGCATCGTAGGCCGCGTGATATGCGGCCTTCACGTCTTCGTCAGCAACGCCCTCCAACATCGTATTTACGACGGCGAGGATTCCCCGCGAAGTCGGAACGAGTACGGGCGTGAAGTCGAGGGCGAGGTCGCCGGCTCCAGTGACCTGGAGGTTTTGGATGATCTCAGGGATGTGGCGGTGTTTACCCGCGGCGGAATACGGGACCATGTTTGAAAGCGCCGAGGTCGCCATCAGGTGCGGTTTCAGCGAGCGGCCTGCGCCGGAATAGCCGACTGACAGGGCGGCGCAGATGTGGCCGGCTTCTACGAATCCTGCGGCAACAGCTGGCATCATCGCCAAAGTTACTGCGGTTACGTTGCAGCCAGGCACTGCGATCGTCCGGGAGGTTTTTAGGGCTTCGCGCTGTTTCTGGACCTTTTCAAGGGGACCGTTGATGAGGGCGTCGGCTTCGTCAGCGTGGATGAGCTCCGGCATCGCGTAATCCCACGCGCCCGGGTACTCGCCGCCATAGTATTTCGCCCAAGCATCGGCAGACGTGAGCCGGTGGTCAGCGCCCGCATCGATTACTATCGGGGACTTCTTTGAATGCGAGCCCGGGGAGTTCGAGCGGGCAGATGCGTTCGTTTGCGCAGACGGTTGCAGGGTCGTCGACTTTGATTCATGTGCGTTCGTTTGCCCCGACTGCGCAAGGTTCTTCGCCTGGGGGCTCGAATCATTTTTCTCAGCGTCCCCTGTACCTTCGGTGAGCGCCGCGGTTATTTCCGCAGATTGGCCGTGCGGAAGGGCGACAAAAACGACGTCGTGGTCGAGTAGTTCGTCAACCTTGGTTGGCTGAATAATCTTGTCAGCCAGATTGGGAATATGAGGATTCAGGTCGCCAAATCGTGTGCCCGCGCTGGATGCAGCAGTTAGTGTGCAGACCTCAAACCCAGGGTGTCCGCTTAGAATACGGGCGATTTCCGAGCCCGCCGAACCGGAGGCTCCAACGATTGCAACTGAATAACTCACACGAATAACTATACAACATCATGAATATATATCAATGTCGTATTCATTGACGTGGAACACAGTTGCGCGAACACAAAAACGCACCCGCGCGTCGTCGGGTGCGTCTCTGAGCGTTAGTTGTCTAGGGACTTGATGTCTTTCGCGATGTCGCGAGCCCAGCTGCGGATTTCATCCCAGTCGCGGAAGTCGCCTTCCACTGCCCCACCCAGGCGGGCGATTGAGCGTTCCCGCAACGAAAGTTTCTGTGGCTGCAGGCGTCCGGCGAAGGTCTTGTGGTCGCGCGGCTCAACCCGAAGCAGTACGGGACCAACGCGAACCGGATCTTTAGGCATGCCGGTTTGAACTCCGGATAGTCCCACCGAGAACGCCCACAGTTCCTTCTCGAACAGTTCAGCCTGGTTCGCCCTGATGAAGCGACGCATCGAGTCTTCCCACTGCGTCATGTAGACGGAGGACCCCATTACGAAACCGTCGTAACTGGAGATATCAGTGACCTCACTGGCCTGCTTGATGTCTGCGTCAATGCCCTCGGCGCGCAGTTCGTCAACGATGGCGTTCGCCACTTCTTCCGTCGATCCGTGTCGAGATGCCCATACAACCAAAATCTTCATGCTTCTAGTTTGCATCATTTACGACGATTCCCCCACCTAATACGAACTTAGGTGGGGGAATTAAGTGATATTTCACCAAATTTATCGATTTATGAGGCCGATCTGCGCTCGGAGCGCAACTCGATCAGGATCGCAGCTCGGCTCCCAGCTGATTCGACAATCGCTTGATGATGTTTTCACGAACCGCAGCGCTCTCCTTCGATTTCAACGTGTGATCCGCTGCTCGCATACGAAGTGCAAACGCAAGAGACCGCTTGCCCTCCTCAATCTGCGACCCGGAGTATTCGTCGAACAGAGCCACGTCCTCAAGAAGTTCACCACCTGCGGTACGAATCGTATCCAGGATCATTCCAATCGGAACGGTGGCGTCAACGACAACCGCGATGTCTTCCTTCACGACCGGGTAGGTCGAAACGGGGTCAACAGTAATCGGGTTTGTTGCCATTGCCTTGATTAGTTGTTCAAGGTCAAGTTCGAGGGCGTTGCTACGCTCGGGTAGCCCGTATTCCTTCACTACGGCGGGGTGTAGCTCGCCGGCGCGGCCGACTTCGACCATGTTCTTCTTCTGGCGGATGAACAGGATCGCGGAGCGGCCCGGGTGCCAAGGAGCGGCGTCCTCCGGCGTTGCTACCGGCTTCGGGCTGGGTTTGCCATGCGGAAGCTTGACTGCGGCATCTCGGTAGAGTGCGGAGACCTCGATGGTCACGCCGAGCGCGGACGCGACGGCCTTCGCGGCTTCGATCGTGTCGGCCCAGTCAAAGTTGCGCGGCTCGGAACGCATTCCTGTCGCGGTCGCCAGGCCACCAAGAACCATTCCCAAGTGCCACGGCTGCTTCGGAGTTCCGCGATGCAGGCCTCCGATTTCCTTCCCAGACGGCTTGTGCTCCGCCGACGGGATAGCGGACGGAACGGTTCCCTTCGGATGGGTGACCATGCCGAGTTCAAACACGCGAACAGATTCCGATCCCCGTGCAGCATTGCGCTGCGCCGTATCTAGCAGGGAGTCGAGAATCGAGGTGCGCATGTTCGGCTGCGCATCGACTAGCGGATTGCGAAGCGTCACGACGTCTCGGCGGGGATCATTTTCAGGGATTCGAGCACGGTCATGGGCGTCCCCAATGAATGGGTACGATCCGACCTCGACGAATCCGCGATCAGCCAGGGTCTGCGCGACCACTCGGCGAGCGTTCAGCGTGTGCGGCAGACCGCGTCCAGCGGTTGCCTGCGGCAGGATCGGTTCAATGCGGTCGTAACCATCCAAGCGCGCGATTTCTTCAACCAGATCGCACGCCTCCCCCAGGTCCGGACGCCAGGTCGGTGCCTGCACCGAAAGCATCTCGCCGTCTCGAGAAACCTCGCAGCCGATCATTTCTAGTAGCTCAATGATGCGGTCATCACCGTAATCCACGCCGGTTAGGCGCAGTGGTTCAGACAGCTTCATTGGGATCGGATTCGAAGCCACGACCTCGTTCAAATCTGAAGTCGCGTCATCTGCGGTGCCACCACCGTATTCGACAAGGAGGTCGACAACGCGCTGGGCGGCCACCGGCGGAAGCTGCGGGTCGACGCCGCGTTCGAAACGCTTGGAAGCTTCTGACGGAATCTTGTGGCGACGCGCAGCGCGAGCGATGGAAACATTGTCGAAGTGAGCGGCTTCAACGAGGACGTCAGTCGTATCGGCCTCGACCTCGGAGTACTTGCCGCCCATGACGCCGGCCAGGCCCAGGATTCGGCTTGCACGGTTTCCGTCTGGCGAGTCGGTTATTAGCAGATCTTCTTCGTCAAGTTCGTGCTCGGCGTCGTCGAGGGTGACGAGCTTTTCGCCTGCACGTGCGCGACGAACGACGATTGGCTCCGCGAGCGCCTTCAGGTCGTAGGCGTGTAGCGGCTGGCCAAGGTCAAGCATGACGTAGTTGGTGATGTCTACCGCGAGCGAGATGGAGCGCATGCCCATAGCCTCGAGGCGGTCAACCATCCAACGCGGGGTCGGTGCCGTGGGGTCAATACCGCGAACAATGCGGGTGACGAAACGGTCGCAACCAACCCGACCGTGGATTGGAGCGTCGTCTTCAACTTCAACTACGAAACCGTCATCGGTGACCTCAGCAGGCTTGTTCGCCATGTTCTGCGGCAGTGCCGGATCAGTGAACTTCGCACCCGTGGAGTGGGAGTATTCGCGTGCAACACCGCGCATGGAGAAGCAGTAGCCGCGGTCTGGAGTCACGTTGATTTCTAGGAGTTCCTCCCCCAGTCCCAGGAACTCAACCAGGTCCTCACCAATGCCGGGCAGGGTGTCGACGTCGTATTTTTCGTTGAGGACGAGGATGCCTGCATGTTCATCAGACATGCCCAGCTCACGCTCGGAGCAGATCATGCCGTCGGAGATGTGGCCGTAGGTTTTGCGTGCGGAGATCTCAAAGTTTCCTGGTAGCACACCGCCGGGCAGGATTACTGCAACGTAGTCGCCAACACCGAAGTTGTGTGCACCGCAAATGATTCCACGCGATGCGACGTCTGCGGGTTCCTTGCCTTCGCCCGGTTCGTCATTGTGAATGCCTACGTCGACGCGGCAGTAGTTAATGACCTTGCCGTTGCTCTGCTTTTCAGGAACACAGGACAAAACGCGACCCACTACGAGCGGGCCCTGCACTGAGGCACGGTGGATGGTTTCTTCTTCTAAACCGACCTTAACTAGGTCAGCAGCAAGTGTTTCAGCGTCGGTTCCTGGACGAACCTCTACGTGATCCTTCAGCCATGAAATAGGTACGTTTGGCATTTCTTAGTTCCCCTTCCCCGTCGTGCCGAACTGCAGGGAGAAGCGCTGGTCGCCCTCCACAATGTCGTGCATGTCTGCGATTTCGTGGCGAAGCATGAGCGTGCGCTCGATGCCCATGCCGAATGCGAAACCGGTGTATTCGTCAGGGTCGATGCCACAGGCGCGCAAAACGTTGGGGTTGACCATGCCGCAGCCACCCCATTCGATCCAGCCGGGGCCGCCCTTCTTCTGGGGGAACCACAGGTCCATTTCAGCCGAGGGCTCCGTGAACGGGAAGAACGATGGACGCAGGCGCGTCTTCGCTTCCGGACCGAACATGGCTTTCGCGAAGTGGTCCAAGGTGCCCTTCAGGTGAGCCATAGTCAGGCCCTTATCCACAGCGAGTCCTTCAACCTGGTGGAAGACCGGAGTGTGGGTGGCGTCCAGCTCATCTGAACGGAAAACTTTACCCGGAACTGCAACGTAGAGCGGCAGGTCGCGCGACAGGAGCAGGCGCGCCTGTACCGGCGAGGTGTGCGTGCGCAGAACTAGGTGCGCATCGTCTACGTTTTCGCCACCAACGGATGTGCCGTCAATGTAGAAGGTGTCCTGCATCTGGCGGGCAGGATGATCAATGTCGAAGTTGAGTGCGTCGAAGTTAAACCACTCGTGTTCAACCTCAGGGCCTTCCGCAACGTCCCACCCCATGGACACGAAGAAATCCGCGACCTCGTCCATGAGGATTTGCAGTGGGTGCCGTGCCCCGTCAGTCTGACGCTTCACGGGCGCCGTCATGTCCACGGTTTCTTCGACGAGGACGCGTGCTTCGTGTTCTGCGTCTAGGACTTCTTTTCTGGAATCGAGGGCGTTCGTGATGGCCTTTCGGGCGGCGCCTACGGCCTTACCTGCGGCTGCGCGGTCGGACCCGGGGAGCTTTCCGATTGCCCGGTTTGCCAAAATGACGGGCGCTGAGTCTCCAAAGTGAACTCGCTTGGCCTCATTCCACTCATCCAGGTTCGAGGCTTCCTCGATCGCTTTAAGGGCATCCTGTACTACGGATTCCATCTGCTCAGAATCTAGCGGATTTACTTCCATATTCTCTTGCTCTTCAGACATATCTACATCCTTGCGGCATGCTTTACCGCCCTCCAGGTTATCGCTTGGGCGCGGTACTTGTTCAATTGGTCCCGATGCTGGAATGCACCTCAAGGTGACATTTGCTGAAAACGGTACATAATTGAAGTTATGAGTGACCAAAATCCGGCGATTGAAACGCAGTTTAAGGAACCTAAGAGGTGGCGCGTCCACCACCTGATGCAGGCGAAGCAGGCTGGACGCAAAATCACGATGATCACGGCGTATGACGCGCTTACCGCCCCAATTTTTGAAGAGGCTGGGATCGACACGATCCTGGTTGGCGATTCGTACGGGAACGTGCAGCTGGGATATGGCTCCACGATTCCAGTGACTATTGAAGACATGGAGCGCGCAACCGGCGCCGTTGCCAGATCCGTAACTCGACCGCTAGTCGTGGCGGACATGCCGTTTGGCACGTATGAAGCGTCCCCGCAGGTTGCGTTTGATAATGCGGCGCGACTTATCCGCGTTGGCGCCAATGCAGTTAAGTTCGAGGGCGGAGCTGAGCTAGCCGACACGGTGAAGCTTTTGACTCAGGCGGGCATCCCCGTTGTGGGACACCTTGGGTTTACTCCCCAATCAGAAAATGCCCTGGGCGGTCCGCGCATGCAGGGACGCGGTACGGCAAAGCAGAAGATGATTGACGACGCGCTTGCCCTGCAGTCTGCCGGCGCGATTGCGATCGTTTTGGAAATGGTTCCCGGCCCGGTGGCTTCGGAGGTAACCAAGGCCCTGGATGTTCCCACCATTGGTATTGGCGCGGGCCCTGAAACTGACGGCCAAGTACTGGTGTGGTCAGACATGGCCGGCATGACCGATTGGGTTCCAAGCTTCGTGAAGAGGTTTGGCGAAGCGCGCGCAGTGCTTCGCAGCGCCGTTGAAGATTACGCGGCAGAGGTGAAGGACGGAACCTTCCCCGGACCTGAAAACTACAAGACCAACTAATACATCTCATATACATATAAGAATCGACTAGGTAAATGACTTCCACTGAACAGTTTGCAAAGCGTGCCCCTTTGGGAAACACGAAGCCCGGCAAGATCTCCCCTAAGCGCGGCGTTCCCAGTCATATTGAGCGCCCCGAATACCTCTTCCACGATGGTCCGGAAGTCGTTACGAGCTCCGATGTGAAATCACCGGAAGTGATCGAGAGGATCCGTCAAGCCGGCAAGATTGCGGCTGGTGCACTCCAGGTAGCTGGAGCCGCCGCTAAGCCTGGTGTCACCACCGACGAGATCGATGCGATTGCTCACGAATACATGATTTCGCACGACGCGTACCCGTCTGCTCTGGATTACATGGGCTTCCCCAAGTCGGTGTGCACCTCAGTTAATGAGGTTATCTGCCACGGCATTCCCGATTCACGCCCTCTAGAAGATGGCGACATCCTAAACATTGACGTCACCGCCTACTTCGACGGCGTGCACGGCGACACGTGCGGCATGTTTATGATTGGCGACGTCGATGAAGAATCGCGTCTGCTGTCTGAACGCACTAAGAACGCGATGATGCGCGGCATCAAAGCGATCGCACCTGGCCGTGAAATCAACGTTATTGGCCGAGTCATCGAGCGCTACGCGAAGCGTTTCAACTACGGCGTAATTCGCGACTACACGGGCCACGGTGTCGGAGAAGCGTTCCACTCCGGCCTCATAATTCCGCATTACGACAGTCCACGCGCGACGACAGTTATGGAACCGGGAATGGTGTTCACCGTCGAGCCGATGCTGACGCTTGGCGGCATTGACTGGGAACAGTGGGACGATAATTGGACGGTTACCACAAAGGATAAGTCGCGTACCGCCCAGTGGGAGCACACTATAGTTGTTACCGAGGACGGGGCTGAGATTCTCACGCAGCCGTGAGGGAGCTCGTCCACAGGAGATACAGAATGTCGAAAGACCTAGCTTTTGGAATTGATATCGGCGGCTCTGGCGTTAAGGGAGCCGTAGTCGACCTGAAAACCGGGCAGTTCGCCACCGATCGGGTGCGGATTCCGACACCGCAGCCGGCAACTCCGAAAGCAGTCGCCAACACCTGCAAAGAACTGATTGACCAGTTCGACCTGCCAGAAGACATGCCGATTGGCATTACTTTTCCGGCACCGGTGCGCCGCAATGTCATCCTCTTCATGGCAAATCTGGACAAGTCGTGGGAGGGCGTAAACGTCGCAAAGCTGATGAAGAAGAAGCTGGGCCGCCCGGTCTATGCGGTCAACGATGCGGATGCGGCCGGCTACGCGGAAGTTGTCTACGGGGCGGCGAAGGGCGTTGATGGCCTGGTCATCGTGACGACGCTTGGCACCGGCATTGGAACAGCCATGATTTACAACGGGCAACTCCAGCCAAACACCGAGCTCGGTCACCTCGAAATTAACGGGAAGGACGCGGAAACACGCGCTTCAGCGGGAGTTCGCGAGAAGAAGGGCTGGTCCTTTGAGAAATGGGCCAAGAAGTTGCAGGAGTACTACTCCCACGTTGAAATGCTCTTCACGCCGGACCTGTTCGTAGTTGGCGGCGGGGTTTCTAAGAAGCATGACAAGTTCTTGCCACTACTCGATCTGAAGACGGAGATCGTGCCAGCCAAGCTGTTCAACACTGCCGGCATTGTCGGTGCTGCAGCTCTGGCAGCGAAGTTCTGCAAGGACTGCTAGGCGAATCGGAGAAGACGGCCTATAAGCCGGATTCTGTTCCAGGCGCGTTACCGCGGCCCCTTCGATGGTCATCTATCTCGGACCACTGTTGCCAGTGGCCTCAAGCAACCTACCCGTGCGCATTGGACGGACAGCCCTGCGCACTACTTGGTTTTGCTCCCGGTGGGGTTTTCCCTGCCGTTCCCAGTCACCTGGGACGCGGTGGTCTCTTACACCACCATTGCACCCTTACCTGCCTGACCCTGCCCGCGTGGGCGTGGCCGGCGGCGGTTTGTTTTCTGTGGCACTTTCCCGCGAGTCACCCCGGGTGGCCGTTAGCCACCACCGTGTCCTGTGGAGTCCGGACGTTCCTCGACAATGTCGCGACCATCCAGCCGTCTTCTCCGGCTTACAATCCTACACCGACCCGTTAGAGTTGATCCATGCTCGTTCTTCTCCCCCCTTCGGAGGGGAAAACTCCAGCCGCAACTGATACCCCTTTCGACCTGTCCCAAGTTGATCCGTTTGCAGATCAGCTCGAGCAGCCGCGCAGCCTCGTCCTCGAAAATCTAATGAAAGTTTCGGGACGTAACGACGCGCTGAAGGTGTTGAAGGTCGGTAAGACGATTACGGATGAAGTGGAGGCGAACCGGCACCTCCTGCACGCATCCGTTGCGCCCGCGTATGAAATTTATTCCGGGGTGCTTTTTGAAGCGGGTGAAATTAAGTCGCGAGGACGAGGCTACGAACCGTCTGCTTCCTTTGAGGTGCTCGTCCAGTCGGCACTGTTCGGAGTCGTAGATTTGGCATCACAGATTCCTGCGTACCGCCTGTCGATGGACACAAAGCTGGGGAAACTGGGGAACTTGGGGACGTGGTGGAAGAAGCGGCTCACTCCCCTGCTGGATAAAAAAGCACATCACCGCATCGTTGTAGATGCGCGTTCGGGCGCATATCAGAGGGCATGGCCGGGCGTGAACGGCGAGCACGATCTGATTCGCGTAAATGCTGTGCGAGTGCGCGACGGGAAGCGATCCGTCGTGTCGCACAATGCGAAACGCTATCGCGGGATACTTGCTGGCGCGCTTCTAGACCGAGCCCAC
>DUQT01000094.1 GCA_012837655.1 Actinomyces sp.
CCGCAAGGGCCACGCACTCACCGGAGATTTCGTGCGCGTTGCGGAAAGGAACACCCTTCTTGACGAGCCACTCGGCGATGTCCGTTGCCAAGGAGAATCCGCGCGGAGCCAGGTATTCCATGCGGTCAGTGTGGAGTTTCATGGTTTTGACCATGCCCGTCATTGCGGGAAGCAGGACGTCCAGGGTGTCGATCTGGTCAAAAAGTGGTTCCTTGTCCTCCTGCAGGTCGCGGTCATAGGCCAGCGGTAGCCCCTTCAAAACGGCCAGAAGCGCAGTCAGATCGCCCAGCATGCGGCCTGACTTTCCACGCGCGAGTTCCGCAATGTCAGGGTTCTTCTTTTGCGGCATGATCGATGAACCCGTGGAGTATGAATCGTCGAGAGTCACGTAGCCAAACTCGACCGTGTTCCAAATAATGATTTCTTCAGACAGGCGCGAAAGGTTGATCCCGATCATCGTCGCGATGAAGGAAAACTCGGCGGCAACATCTCGCGATGCGGTCGCGTCAATCGAGTTCTCACACACGGAATCGAAACCGAGTTCTGTCGCAATATTTTCAGGATTCATCCCAAGCGTATTGCCAGCCAGCGCACCGGAACCATACGGAGACTTTGCGGCGCGCCTGTCCCAATCCTGTAACCGATCCAAATCCCGCAGCAGCGGCCACGCGTGTGCCAGCAGGTGGTGTGCAACCAGGACCGGCTGCGCGTGCTGCAAGTGGGTACGCCCCGGCATTATGGCATCGCCAACGACGTCAACCTGATGCAAAATCGCGTCCACTAAATCAAGAACGCGCCCAGCCAGGTGGCGGGCCTCTTCGCGCAGATACATGCGAATCAGCGTCGCGATCTGGTCATTGCGAGAGCGTCCAGCTCGAAGCTTTCCTCCCAGCTCGCTACCCGCCCGTTCCAGCAGCCCACGTTCAAGAGCGGTGTGAACGTCCTCGTCACCTGGTTCGGGGACAAAAATCCCGTTAGTGACGTCTTCTTCAAGGAACTTCAACGCGCGAAGCATGCGTTCGAGCTCTTTATCCGTCAACAGCCCGACCCTGTTCAGTTCACGGGCGTGCGCGCGAGATCCGGCAATGTCGAATCGAGCGAGCCTCCAGTCAAAATGCGTTGAAACCGACAGCGCATCCAGGGCCTGCGATGGAGCCCCACTAAACCGTCCACCCCACAGGCTTACCGGACCGGAATTTGAAGTCGCGCTCATTATTTTCTCCTTGCAGATTACGTCTGAAATTAAGGTTACCCGCATTCGCGTTGTGTCGACGTGGCCGTCAACACAATGTATGCGGGTCCTATTTATTTTCGAGGGCGGAGCGGGCACACACCCAGCCCCGCCCTCGGAAATGACTTACTTGGTGGCTTCGAACGCGTCGCCGTGCTTGAACTTGACGTCACGCGCGGCAGCGAGTTTGGCGGTGAGGCCATAGATCTCGATGAATCCGCGAGCGTGCGACTGGTCGAACGTGTCGCCCGTGTCGTAGGTGGCCAGGTTGAAATCGTACAGCGAGGTACCCGACTTGCGTCCGGTGACGGTTGCGCGGCCGCCGTGCAGGACCATGCGGATGTCGCCGGAGACATACTCCTGGGTGTGGTCGATGAACGCGTCGAGCGACTGCTTGAGCGGCGAGAACCACTGTGCTTCGTAAACGAGTTCGCCCCAACGCATGTCGACGCGACGCTTGAAGCGGGCCTGTTCGCGCTCAAGAGTGACGTTTTCAAGTTCCTGGTGAGCCGCGATCAGTGCGACTGCGCCGGGGGCTTCATAAATTTCGCGGGACTTGATGCCGACTAGGCGGTCCTCAACGATGTCGATGCGGCCAATGCCCTGCGCGCCGGCGCGGGTGTTGAGTTCCTGGATGATCTCAAGCGGCGTCAGCTTGCGGCCGTCAATCGCGACGGGGATACCCTTTTCGAAAGTGATAACCAGTTCGTCCGGGAGCGGCGGGTAGGTCGGGTCATCGGTGTAGGAGTAAACGTCCTTGGTGGGCGCGTTCCACAGGTCTTCAAGGAAACCGGTCTCAATGGCGCGGCCCCACACGTTTTGGTCAATCGAGAACGGGTTCGACTTAGTGGTCTCAATCGGAAGCTTGTGCTTGTTCGCGTAGTCGATCGCAACGTCACGAGTCAGCGCGAGGTCGCGAACCGGTGCGATACAGGTCAGATCCGGCGCGATCGAGGTGAATGAAACTTCGAAGCGAACCTGATCATTACCCTTACCGGTGCAACCGTGAGCCATGACGGTCGCGTCAAACTCGCGGGCAGCCTTCACGAGATGCTTCGAGATCAGCGGGCGCGACAGTGCTGAAACCAGCGGGTATTCGCCCTGGTACAGGCCATTCGCCTTTAGGGCCGGCATGCAGTATTCGTTTGCGAACTCGTCGCGCGCATCTGCAACGTAGGCCTCAACAGCGCCACAGTCGAGGGCGCGCTGGCGTACTACCTCGAGGTCCTCCCCGCCCTGTCCGACGTCCACGGCCACGGCGATAACTTCGGCTCCGGTTTGCTCTCCGATCCAACCGATAGCAACAGAAGTGTCTAGCCCACCTGAGTAGGCAAGTACGACCCGGTCTTTCTTACTCATTCTTTCTCCTTTAATGTTTACGCGTCGGTGGCTTTGTTGCCCTCGGCGTAGCCAAGTAGTCTGTTACAAAATTTATCCGCAGTGGCAGCTGACGTGCACACCACCATGATCGTGTCGTCGCCGGCGACTGACCCCAAGACGGTGTCATCGCGAGAGGAATCAATCGCGGCAGCAAGGAGGTTCGCAGCGCCCGCAGGCGTCCTCAAAACCGCGATGTTGTCTGCGGTTGCGGCGCCTACCAGCAGGTCTTGGGACCAGCGTTGAAGCTTTTGTTCCGCGCCTTCTTCGCCCCATTCAGTCTGTGGTGACTTGTCGGAAAGCGCGTAGATTTGGCGGCCTTCCGCGTCGCGAATCTTTGTTGCGCGCACTTCCAGCAAGTCGCGCGAAAGCGTTGCCTGTGCGGCGTGAATTCCCATTGCTTCCAAGGCCTCACGCAGTTCCGATTGGGATGTTACGGCCTGCGTGGAAAGGATTTGCTCAATCGCAGCGTGGCGGCCCGCCTTGGAGGCCGGAGTTCGCGTGGAGTCATTTTCGCTCATTAGTTAGCCTCCAGATTTTGGTTGGTATTCTTCAGCGCTTTTTCAATAATGTCGGGCAGTGCGTCCGTGAACGAGTCGGCCTCGTCCTGCGAAATAATCAGCGGCGGAGCTAACCTAACCGTCCGCGGATTCGCCGCGTTAACGATGAAGCCAGCCTCCAGTGCCTGTTTTACGACCTGGCCCGCATAGTCCGCATCCAGCTCGATTCCGATAAGCAAGCCCCGCCCTCGAACCTGACGAATGTGGTCGTTTTCAAGGTCAATAATATTTTTCATCCACGTGGCGCCAAGTTGTTTTGCGTGATTTACGAGGGCGTGGCTGTCGATCTCGTTTAGTACCGCGAGGGCGGCTGCAGCCGCAACTGGGTTGCCGCCAAACGTGGTTCCGTGGTCGCCTGGATGGAGTACGCCGCTGGCGTCTTCGGTCATAGTGACGGTCGCGCCGATCGGCATGCCGCCACCTAGCGCCTTTGCGAGGGTGATGACGTCGGGCGTGACTTGTGCGAAATGGTGGCCCATCCACGCGCCCGTGCGGCCTATGCCGGTTTGGACTTCGTCAACGACCATGAGCGCTCCGTGGGCGTCGCACAGTTGGCGGACCTTTTGCAGGTACTGCGCTGAAAGGGGCAGGACGCCAGCTTCGCCCTGGATTGGTTCAACGAAAATGCCCGCCACGTCGCCCTGCAAAAACGCGTCTTCCAAAGCAGCTGTGTTGCCCGCTTCGATCCACTGCACGTTGGGAATTAGTGGCTCGAAAGGCTTGCGATAGTTGGGCTTATGCGTGATCGACAGCGCACCCAGGCTGCGGCCATGGAACCCGTGTTCCAAAGCCAGAACGCGAGATTTTCCGTGCTGGTTGCCCCAGCTCTTCACGATCTTGAGAGCGGCTTCGTTTGCCTCCGTGCCCGAGTTGGCAAGGAACACCTTCGCTGAATCGCTCGGCTCCTGGCCTGGCAAAGCAGTGATCTTGCGGATTTTTTCACCCAGCTCGATCGCCACCGGAGTGGTGAAGAAATTCGAGACGTGCATGACCTTGGCGGCTTGCTCAGCAACGGCCTCGGCGATCTTAGGATGGGCATGGCCAAGCGCGTTTACTGCGATGCCGCCCAGGAGGTCCATGTAGGACTTTCCGTCCTCGTCCTCGACCCAAACGCCGTGGCCTTCGGTTAACACGAGCTGTGGTTCACCAAAGATGCCGAGCATCGCCTTTTCGTAGCGGGTTTTCCACGCGGTTTGATTACTCATTGTCATCCCTCGTGATCATGGTTCCAACGCCCTGGTCCGTGAAAACTTCCAGGAGCATCGAGTGCGGCTGTCGTCCATCAATGACGTGGACCTGATTAACTCCGCCCTCCAAGGCTTGTAAAGCGGCGTCCATCTTTGGGATCATGCCGGTTCCAAGGGTGGGCATGAGCTGCTTCAGCTCTTCCATGCCCATGTGGGAAATCAGGGAGGACTTGTCTTCAAAGTCTTTGTAGACGCCCTCGACGTCGGTGAGCATGATTAGTTTTTCAGCTTCGACGGCAACAGCGAGCGCGGCGGCCGCGGCATCAGCGTTCACGTTCAGCACTTCGGTTGGCGAATCCTGGTCGATGGCTACGGATGAAAGCACGGGAATGCGGTTACTCTTGATCAGGTCGCACACGGGTGCAGGATTCACGCCGCTGATGTCACCAACCTGGCCGATGTCGATCGGTTCAC
>DUQT01000095.1 GCA_012837655.1 Actinomyces sp.
AGCCAAATCGACAACCTGCGGATCGCCAGATTCCACGCCTTCCTGCGCGCCAGATTGGTTTGCTTCCTCGCCATCTTCCGCGCCGGGACCTTGCCCGTCATTCGGTCCTTCCGCGCCGGCATCTTGCTCGTCCTGCGCGTCAGAATCTGCGTCGGCCGCCGGGCCATCCTCCGCACCGGCTTGGTCTTCCGGTTCTTCGGCAGCTTCCGGTCCGTCCTGCGCGTCGGGTTGGACTTCCGGCGCTTCGGTTGGCATTTCCGGTGCCGAGGGCGCAGATGGGTCCATGTCAATCAAACTGCTAGCGGTAGTTGCTTCGCCAACTTGGACTTCGGTGCCCAGAACCGTTGACAGGGCATCGGTTGTTCCAGGGTCAACCATCACTTTGACATCTGCGGGGACGGAAACGTTGCCAACTGAAAAGACAGTTTCCACACCTAGGCGATCAAGTTCTGCAGCAACGGCATCAGCATTGTCGCCCAGGGTCAGCATGGGTGCTTGAAGTGCGAGAGCGGCGACGGCGGCACGCGCCTGCGCTAACTCATCGGTGGATGCAACGACCGCAACTGGGCTTTCGGTAAAGAGTGTTCCTGATGCTTCCACATCATTTGAAAAAGCCGTGGTCTGCGTGGGGACAGCTGTAACCGGGGGCGCAGTCTCTTCCTCCGGTTCCGCACCGGATTCTGAAGCCGAATCCGGCGAGCAGGCAACCAGGCCCACACTGATCATGCATGCCGCTAAGAGTGCGGCCACGCGTTTGGACAATGGGTTGGAAAGGCGAGAAGTCGCCATGTTGAACCTCTTAACAAATGCGTTCAGTACTGTCCTAGCCTAACGAAAACAGCTCTAGGTGCACATTTTAGAACCTTCAAAATTCGAACAACTAGCAACTGATTTATTTTCATGACACCCTGTCATTTATTTTCATGAAGGAAGTTTTTGCCGGATTTATGTATATAAAGTTAAATATGATTGTACAAACCGTTAATAGTGCAAGTAGCTTTCGTAATATAACCAACCGCCGTCAGCTTGGTAAACTTTGGGAATTTGCCCCAAAATTTTTCGTTTCAGGAATGAATTAGTGGACAAACCTTTTCACTTGATCGTTGACATTGATCGGGACAGCGCTGTTCCGCTGTACCAACAGATCGCGGACCCTCTAGAGCACGCCATCATTTCTGGCGAGGTCACTCCTGGGCGGCTAATCGAAGACGAAATTTCGATGGCTAACAGGCTGGAAGTGTCACGGCCAACTGCGAGGCGAGCCCTTCAAGAGCTCGTGAACCGTGGGCTGCTGACACGCCGACGCGGGGTTGGAACCAGGGTTACACCTACACAGATCCATAGGCCCTTGGAACTCAGTTCGCTTAACGACGACCTCGTTGAAGCTGGATACAAACCTTCCACGCGTGTCTTGTCGTACGAAATTATTGAGGCCGGACCAGAAGAAGCTTCCATGCTCGGAGTGAACGAGGGCGACGGGGTCCTACTGTCTTCCCGACTTCGTAGTGTGGATGGACAGCCGCTTGCTATCCTCACGAATCACCTTCCCATTGACGTGGCTCCCAGGTGGAGGGAAATGCAGGATTACGGCCTGTACGAATGCTTTGCCCGGCAGAACATCAAGATTGCTTCCGCGCGGCAAAAAATTGGCGCGCGCCAGGCAACCGCTGAAGAAGCTGAACTGTTGACCGAAGAGCCGAAGGCTCCCCTACTAACCATGGCTCGCACGGCATACACTGAAGATGGTCGGATTATTGAGGTAGGCAATCACGTCTACCGCCCTTCTTTGTATTCGTTCCAGTTCACGGTATTTGCAAACTAGTTGTCTGCATTTTGTTGTCCGCGCTGTTCGGTAGTGTTTTGATGCAACTCATGGCCACGAGTTGTCCAGACCTAGCTTCCGTACCACCATGTAAATAACTACTTTTTGAAAACGAAGGAGTACCCAACATGGCAGCCGAAACTCCAACTCCCGCAACCGCCAACATTGGCGTGACAGGTATGGGCGTAATGGGCAGGAACCTGGCCCGCAACTTCGCCCGCAACGGCTACAAGGTAGCTATTCACAACCGCACGTATGCAAAAACTGAAGCTGTAATGGACCAGTTTGGCGAGGAAGCCCAGTTCATTCCAACTGAAAGCATTGCCGACTTCGTGGCGGCACTAACTCCCCCGCGTCGCGCGGTAATCATGGTGAAGGCGGGCGCTCCAACCGACGCAGTTATAGAGCAACTCGCAGAACACATGGATGAAGGCGACATCATTATTGACGCCGGAAACTCGCTGTTCACCGACACGATTCGCCGCGAACACGACCTGCGCGAACGCGGCCTGCACTTCGTTGGCTGCGGCGTGTCAGGCGGTGAAGAGGGCGCCCTGTGGGGCCCGTCGATCATGCCCGGCGGCTCCGCTGAATCCTACAAACACCTTGGACCCATGCTGGAAAAGATCGCAGCGAAGGCTGACGGTGAACCATGCTGTACTCACGTTGGCGAGGACGGTGCTGGGCACTTTGTAAAGATGGTTCACAACGGTATCGAATACGCGGACATGCAGGTTATAGGCGAGGCCTACGACCTTCTGCGTCGCGCGCTCGGCCTCACGCCCTCAGAAATCGCGGATATTTTCGCGCAGTGGGATGCGGGCGAACTGGACTCCTACCTGATGGAGATTACCGTTGAGGTTCTGCGGCAGGTTGATCAGGAAACCGGCAAGCCGCTGGTTGACATCATCGTTGACGCTGCCGGCCAGAAGGGCACGGGTGCGTGGACCACGCAGACTGCCCTGTCGCTGGGCGTTCCGGTGACCGGTATTGGCGAGGCAACGTTCGCGCGCGGTCTGTCATCTTCCCCAAAGCAGCGTGAAGCTGCCCGAGGATTCGCGGGTGAGGCCGCTGAGTGGAACATCGAGGATCGGGAAGCGTTCATCGAAGATGTGCGCCAGGCTCTGTACGCCTCGAAGATTGTCGCTTACTCGCAGGGATTCAACGAAATCCAGGCCGCCGCTGAAGAATACAACTGGGACATCAACCTGGGCGACATGGCTCGCATCTGGAGGGAAGGTTGCATTATTCGTGCTCGCTTCCTGAACGACATCACCGAGGCTTACCAGAAGGATCCGAACCTGCCGTTACTGATTGCAGACGACTACTTCTACGACAAGATCGTCACCACCCTACCGCACTGGCGTCGCGTAGTGTCTTTGGCTGCGCTACACGGAGTGGCAACCCCAGTGTTCTCGTCGTCGCTCGCCTACTACGACGGCATTCGCGCAGATCGTCTGCCGGCCGCCCTGATCCAGGGACAGCGCGACTTCTTTGGAGCACACACCTACCAACGCATCGACAAGGAAGGCTCCTTCCACACCCTGTGGGCCGAAGAGGACCGCAAGGAAGTCGAGGCCTGAAGGGCAAGTCTGCCTTGATAAAGGTGTAGCGACGAGGTGGGTGGCGCCGCTTGAATTGTTGCGACGAGGTGGGTGTCGTCGCCCGAATTGTTGCAACAAGTTGGGGCGCCACCTGAACGAGCAACGGGTTTCAGCCCCACACCGCATGATCTCAGTCTGCGTGAAAGATATGGCAACCCGTTGCAACAAAACGAGATTCGGGTCACAGTAGATACATGACTGAGCTCTACCCAGGAATTCCCGAGGCCGCCAGCGTCGGCGGACCCGACGTCGTGCTTTCAGAAGAACAGATTCGAAGCTTCGTCCTCGAACAACTTCAAAACTACGATTTTGATGGCAAGCGCGTCACGCTTGTCGTTCCCGACGGAACCCGCCACGCGCCTGTGGATCAGATGGCGCACTACATTTATGAGGCGCTCGGTGATCGTCCAAAGGATGTGCGAGTCGTAATCGCACTGGGCACGCATGAGGAAATGTCGGATGAGGCAATCGGCAAACTCATGGGGAACGAGCCCGGAAAGTTTGAAGAGGAATACCCCGGCTGGAAAATCTACAACCACGCCTGGCGCGATGAGGACACATTCGCGAATCTGGGAACTATTTCCGCAGAGAAAATTAGCGAGCTATCCGCCGGTCGACTAACTGATCGTCCCATGACGGTTCTGGTTAACAAAATGGTTGTCGACACGGACATAACGTTGATTTTGGGGCCGGTACTCCCCCACGAAGTGGTTGGAATTTCCGGTGGAAATAAATACCTTTTCCCGGGCCTATCTGGTCACGACGTGATTGACATGTCGCACTGGGTGGGGGCGCTCATTACATCTTTTGAAATGATTGGAGCACGCGGGGTAACGCCGGTTCGTCAGATGATAGACGCAGCCGCTGACTTAGTTCCATCGACAAAATTATTGCTCGGAATGATTGTGAAGCCGGGTAGCTTGGACCTTCAGTTCCTTTCCTTTGGGGATTCGAAGGCATCTTGGGAAGCCTCGGCTCACGTGTCCGCGGACGTTCACGTTAAATACGTAGAAAAACCGTACAAGCGCGTGGTTTCCATCATTCCGGAAATGTATGAGGACATGTGGACCGCAGCGAAAGGATTCTACAAACTCGAGCCGGTCGTGGCCGAAGGCGGCGAACTAATCATTTACGCCCCACACATCTCCGAGGTGTCCCACATGCACCCCGGACTAATGGATATCGGCTACCACAATCGCGACTACTTCGTTAAGCAGTGGGACAGGTTCAAGGATCACCCGTGGGGCGAACTCGCCCACTCCACACACCTGCGCGGCATGGGAACCTTCGATGCTGAAACCGGTGTCGAATCCAACCGCGTGACCGTAACTCTTGCAACTTCAATCCCGAAAGAACAGGTGGAATCCGTCAACCTCAAATACATGGACCCCGCAGACCTCGATCTAGACGAGCTCCGCAAAGACCCGGACACGCTCATCGTTCCGCAAGCCGGCGAGCTACTTCATCGACTCGAGTCCGAACGCAAATACGTAGCGAAATAGGTCCGTATTTTGCAGGTAACCAAAAAAATTGGTGGGTAAGCACGGAACCAAAAGATGGCGGGCGTGAACACAGAGCCAAGAGACGTTGAGCGTAAGCACGCAAAAAGATAGACCGAACGCACGGTTCGTAGCCCGACTAGGATCGAGCGCGCAAGGAGTTGATCCAATGAAATTAAGTCCAGATTCTCAGCACGACCACCTGATCGCCCAGGTGGTTGATGAACCTGTGGACCTTTCATTGGACATGCCCAGTGCGATCCGTGAAATCGCGGAGCGCGTTGCCGTGCAAGTAAAGACCGCCCAGGCTAATTCAGTCGTGAAATTAAATCGAGGACGAGTGGGAGTCTCCTATTCCGGAGGCGTCGACTCCTCTGTACTTGCCGCCCTAGTTGCACGTGCTGTTGGCCGAGACCATACGATTCTGCTTCTTGGAGAATCGGCGTCGCTTGCTCGCCGCGAGAAAGCCTTTGCGCTGCGTCAAGCCGCACAACTCGACCTCGAAGTTGTTGAAGTTGCTACACACGAACTCGACAACCCAAATTATTCGAAGAATCCCGTAAACCGCTGTTACTTTTGCAAAGACGAGCTTTACAACCGATTCGATGAGGCCGTGTTGGACCAGCATCAAATCGGCGTACTGGTTTATGGCGAGAACCGCGACGACTCTGCACGCCCGGACCGCCCCGGCGGTAAAGCCGCGCGCGAACACGGTGTGCTCTACCCTCTTGGAACCGCGGGAGCCACAAAAGCACACGTTCGTGATATCGCCCGAGCTTTCGGACTGATCAGCGCGGAAAAACCAGCGGCCCCGTGCTTGGCAAGTCGGATTCCACACGGTGAGC
>DUQT01000010.1 GCA_012837655.1 Actinomyces sp.
AGCCGCCCGGAGCTGAGTTGCGTGAGTATCAAGAATCTGGCGTGGCGTGGATGAACCACCTGACAAGCCTAGGTTTCGGAGCGCTCCTGGCTGACGACATGGGACTTGGGAAAACCCTCCAAGTGTTGTCGCTCCTGGATTGGAAGAAGTCCTCTGGTCATCTCGATCGGGGTGCTCTAGTTGTTGCACCAACCTCGGTGGTCTCTACCTGGGTATCAGAGGCAAAGCGCTTCTACCCGCACCTGGCGGTTGAAGTAGTGGAGGGAACCTCGAAGACCAGACCTAGGACAGTTGCAGAGATCCTCGCAGACAACGACATAGTGATCACCTCGTGGGCTTTGCTACGACTAGACGCGGACGAATATTCCCGCCTCGAACTTGACGGCGCCGTCTTCGATGAGGCGCAAGCGATCAAGAACGTTGCGACTCACCAAAGCCGTGCGGCTCGTCTGCTCAAAGCTGATTGGAAGATCGCGGCAACTGGCACTCCGGTAGAAAATACTGTGTCTGACCTGTGGTCGATCATGGAAACCATCAATCCGGGAGTTTTCCCCAAGTACCAGGTGTTTAACCAGCAGTTCAAACGCCCAATCGAATCCGGATCTGACCCCGCAGCACTGGAGCGACTGCAAAAAATCGCGGCTCCCTTCATCAGGAGGCGGACTAAAGAAATGGTCGCTCCAGACCTGCCACCCAAGATTGAACAGCTACTGTCGGTCAGCCTTGATGACGAACACCGAAAGTTCTACGACAACTACCTGAACAGGATGCGAAATCAACTACTCGAGCTGCTCGACGCGCCAAAGAAGAATGCAACGAACATCTTGGCTGCGCTCACAAGGTTGCGTCAACTCTCCCTTGACCCCGGCCTAGTTGACCCCGAGCGGCCGTGGCCAATACCGGCCAAGACTCAGTTACTAATCGAACACCTGGAAACACTCACATCCCGTGGACATCAGGTTCTGGTGTTCTCACAGTTCACCTCATACCTGCGCCGCCTTCTATATGCGATCCAACGAAACGGCATCTCGACCTCGTATCTGGATGGAACAACGCGAGATAGGGAAGCGGTAATCGAAGAGTTTCGCTCCGGGCGCACCTCGGTTTTCTTAATCTCACTTAAAGCCGGTGGTACGGGACTCACACTAACGGAGGCGGACTACGTCTACGTCATGGATCCCTGGTGGAATCCGGCCGTGGAGAATCAAGCGATCGATCGCGCTCACAGGATTGGCCAAGACAAAACCGTCAACGTTTACCGACTGTGTGCGGCGAACACGATTGAAGAAAAAGTCATCGCCCTGCAGGAACACAAGCGTCAGATTATTGACGATGTAGTTTCCGTTCCGGCGCTTTCCGCGCAGGACCTCGCGGACCTTCTCAAGTAACTAATCGAACACGTGTTCGATATGATTAGGGAGTGACTATCCCTTACGCCGAGCTACACGCTCACAGCGCTTTTTCCTTCCTGCACGGAGCAAACCTGCCGGAAGTGATGGTTCAGAGTGCGTCAAAACTCGGCCTAGACGCGATCGCCGTGCTGGATTACGACGGCATGTACTCCGCAGTGCAGACAAACGTAGCCGCACGGGAAGTGGGAATTGCAACAGTACAGGGGACCGAATTTCGTTTACGAGGGCGCAGCCACCTGCCTGTACTTGCAAATAATGTGGCTGGATACCACGAACTCAGCGAAACAATTTCGGAGTTTCAGCTGGGAAAGCGCGAAAAAACAGAAACTATCGTTGACGTTGAGTATTTAGCCAAATTCTGTAGGGGAAACTGGACTGTACTTACAGGCACTGCTTCAGGGGAGGTACGCCACGCCCTCGAAAATGAAGGTATTGACGCTGCGGTACGTGTCGTGAATAGGCTTCGTGACGCGTTTGGCGCTGAAAACGTGGTCGTTGAAAGTGTCTTGAATACGGTTCAAGAGCAGGAGAAAACTGCGCTACAACTGGCGGAAGTTGCACGCATTGCTGGCGTTCCGCTGGTGGCTACAACCGGGGCGCGGGTGGCGAGCGCGGAGTCTTTGAAGTTGGCTCACGTGCTACGGGCGGTTCGGCTGGGCGCGACGCTTGATGAAGTGGAGCCGTATTTGGAAGCGATGCCGCCCATGCTGCGGTCGGGGGAGCAAATGGCGCGCATTCACCGGTTTCATCCGGAGGCGGTGGAGAATGCGGCGATGCTGGCGGAGGAACTGGCGTTTGATTTGCGGTTGCTCGCGCCGGATTTGCCGCACGCGAATGTGCCTAGCGGGTTTGATGATGCGCAATGGTTGAGGCACTTAACGGAGCAGGGCGCGCTGGAGCGCTACGGAACGCGGGCGGAGCATCCTGAAGCCTGGCAAAAGATTGATCATGAGCTGGACATTATTGTGCGACTCGGGTTTGCGGGTTATTTCCTGATTGTGAAGGAGATCGTCGATTTTTGCCGGTCTGAAAATATTTTGTGCCAGGGCAGGGGATCGGCAGCGAACTCGGCGGTATGTTACGCGCTGGGCATTACAGCTGTGGACGCGGTTCGGCACAAAATGCTGTTTGAAAGGTTCTTGTCGCCCGGCCGATCGGGGCCGCCCGACATCGACATAGACATAGAGGCAGGACGCCGCGAGATCGTCATTCAGCACGTCTATGAGCGCTACGGGCGTAGAAATGCTGCGCAAGTTGCGAACGTGATTTCGTATCGACCACGATCCGCGATTAGGGATGCAGCAAAGGCGTTTGGCTACTCTGAGGATATTGCGCAACTTTGGGTGCAAAACCTCGACGACGCGAAGCCTGATCCGAAAGTGCTCAACATGGCTACGCAGATGTCCCGGCTTCCACGGCATATGGGCATTCATCCGGGTGGGATGATCCTCACAAGGCAGCCGGTTTCGCAGATTTGCCCCGTGCAGTGGGCAACGAAAGAGGATCGCACCGTGCTGCAGTGGGATAAGGATGACTGCGCGGAAGCTGGGCTGGTCAAGTTCGATTTGCTGGGGCTTGGGATGCTGACCGCGCTTCGGAAAATGTTTGACACGCTGGCTGACCAGGGCGAGCTGGCTGATGACGGTAAGCCTTACGACTTGTACAACCTTCCGCAGGAAGACCCGCTGGTCTACGACCTTCTGTGTGCCGCGGATACGGTCGGCGTGTTTCAGGTGGAGTCTCGCGCCCAGATGAACACCTTGCCGCGCCTGCAGCCACGCTGTTTTTACGACATCGTGGTGGAAGTTGCGCTGATTCGTCCCGGCCCGATTCAAGGTCAGGCTGTGAACCCTTACCTGCGTCGTCGCCGCGGTCGAGAACCCGTGCGATATCCACATCCTCTGTTGAAACCGGCGCTTGAAAAGACCCTGGGAGTTCCGCTCTTTCAGGAACAACTCATGCAAATCGCGGTGGATGCCGCCGGCTTCAGCGCGTCTCAGGCTGACCAGTTGCGCAAAGCAATGGGAGCTAAACGCAGCGACGAGCGCATGGCGCGCCTCAAACCAGACCTCTACAAGGGCTTCGCAGAACGGGGGATAACGGGCGAGGTCGCGGATGAGATCTTCGCTAGTTTGCGAGGCTTCTCCGAGTTCGGCTTCCCAGAATCCCACTCATTTTCCTTCGCCTACATCGTGTACGCGTCAGCCTGGATGAAAGTTCACTTCCCAGAGGAGTTCTACGCCTCCATCCTTTCCTCTCAACCCATGGGGTTCTATTCTTCGGCCTCGTTAATCGACGACGCGCGCAGGCACGGCGTGTTGGTCGTTCGCGCGGACGTCAACTTTTCGCAGGCGGAAACCTGCGTCGAAAAATGGGACGAGGGCGAGGCTAGCAACCCGGATGGTGGTGCTTCGGACGCGAAGGATGTCTCAACCGCGGGAATAGACGACGCTTCGGACGCGGGCGCTGATGTGGCGACAGGTAGGCGTGTGCAAGATGGAGAGTCCGCGCACGCGAACGCACCCATTCCGCCGGTGCAGCCGCAGGTTGGAAAGCGGATTCGGTTGGGGTTGCTCACGGTTAAGGGGCTGGATGAGAAGACGATCGATCGGATTGTTCAGGCGCGCGAGGATGGGCCGTTCAAGTCGGTTCCTGACTTGGCGCACCGGGCCGCGCTGGGAGCGAAGGACCTTGAAAAGCTTGCGCAGACGGGGACTTTGGGAAGTGTCTCGAAGTCTCGTAGGGAGGCCATGTGGATTGCACCCTTCGTAGGGCAATCGGTTACGCAGCCAACACTTCCAGGATTCGAGTGGAATTCCGTGCCGAAGTTGGCGCCGCTCAGCGACGTCGACCGAATCATTACCGACTACGAAACCACCGGGTTCAGCGTCGAAGCACACCCAATGCAGCTGGTGCGCGCAAAGTTGGATCAAGACAAAGTGCTCGTTTGCAAGGACGTAATCAACACGGAGTCGGGTAGGCGCATCACGGTTGCAGGAGTTGTCACTCACCGGCAGCGGCCGCACACGGCACGCGGCACGATTTTCCTGTCACTAGAGGACGAAACGGGATTGGCGAACATTATTTGTTCCCCGCAGCTTTGGGAAAAGTTCCGCCGCGTCGCTCTGATGGAACGCGCCCTAGTTGTACGCGGCATTGTCGAAAAACAAGACGGTGCCTGCGCGGTCGTAGCCGACAAACTTAGTCCGCTCCCAATCCCGGTGGCGGCAAAATCACGAGACTTCCGCTAGGGCCCACATGGTCCTTGCCGATGGTCCACATGCTACTTGCCGACGGTTTACCCACGCCTTGCTTGTAAGACCGCGACCTACTTCTTGCCAGAGCCTTCAACAACTTCGCGTGCAGAGGGAAGCTCGCCCTCGAACGGTGGATCTTCATCGCGCAACTGCTGATATATCGCCCAAAGTGACGCGATTAGCGGAATCGAAATGACGGCGCCAAACAGGCCAGCAAGTAGTGTGCCTCCAGCAACGCCAAGACCAACGACTACCGGATGCAGTGAAACTTGCGATCCCATGATTAATGGTTGGAGAACGTGGCCTTCAAACTGTCCGATTAGGGCGATGCCGATACCGACCAGGACCATAGCCCATACGCCATCGGCGGCAAACGCGACGATCATTGCGATCGCCATTGCGGTGGGCGCACCGATCAGCGGAATGAATGAGCCGATAAACACCAGGACGCCAAGCGGAGCGGCTAGCGGAATGCCTAGGATCGTCAGATAGATGAACGCAAAAACTCCATTAGTGAAGGCAACTAGCATGATGCCACGCGCGTAACCGGAGAACGTGAACCATCCAGCTGCGGCTGCCCTGTGCGTGGCCATCCGGTGTCTTTGTGGAAGCCGGTTCAAGAACCAGCGCCACATGTTTTCACCAGAGTGGAGTAGAAAGATAGTTGTGAACAGCGCCAGGGCTAGGATCGTGAAGCCAATGGCAACTGATCCAACGTTTGAAAGGGCTTCCTGTAGCAGTTCGCCCGCGTTTGTCTCAATGTAGTTGCGCGCTTGCTCAAGTGTTTGGTTGATCCACTGATACAGGTCATCGGAGGTGAGTTCCAAGCTAAACGGGCTGGTCCTCAGAGCCTCAATGATCTTGTCAACACCGTTGCCAAACTGACGGCTTAGGGAATCCCACTGACCGGCCACCGATGTGATCACGTATGCGATCAAACCGCCAACTACCGCTGTCGAGCCAAGGAGTGACAACAGAACGCCCAGCCACTTAGGCATGAACTTATCGAGCCAGTTGACTACTGGGTTCAGAACTGATGTCACTACAAGCGACAAGAACACTGCCACAAATACAGCTGCAATCTTGGCGAGTCCCCAGACCACAACCGCGACGATTATGAGGATGCCAATAATCATCCAAGACGACATTCCCGCCTTGCGTAGCCAAGCGGGGATTTCACCATTTCGCGGATTGTGACCATGTGAGAACCGCGGTTGCGCCGCCCGTGAAGACGCGCGTAGTTCAGATCGCGGCTGAGACCGCGAAAACGAGTCCCGCGTCACCGACTTTGGATTGGTATCCGCAGAATCTGAGCCAGTTTCGCCGCCCATTGAGCGAGCCACAATTTGGCGGCTCCGATACCGCGCCCTCGAAGCGAGGGAGCGAAGCTTTTCGGTCGCACTGTTGCTACTCACGTGCTTTAGCATAGTCTGCCGAGTAGTTACGACCAGTAGGCGCGCTCAAACCTCCCTGCTAATCTGCTTGTCGCCCGGCCACCCCCGCATGCTAACCAGGCGGTCGCATACCCACGTTTACCGGCGAACCAGTCATCCCCGCGAACTAATTATCGCCTAGAAGGATCCCGGGAAGTTCTTCAGGACTGTTTGCCGTACAGCAGGCCGTCGCAAACTCGGCAGGGTCCGTGCCCGCCCAGAGCGCTCCAATTGTTTCCATACCGTTTGCATGAGCGCCCTCGACGTCATGAATTCGATCGCCAATCATCACGGCGTTTTCCGTACTGAACCCGTCAGCTTTCATGCGGCCCAAAGCATCGGCAATTACCGATGCCTTTGTCTGATTGGGTTCATCTTCGCGCGACCCAACGATGTGCTGGAAATACCGAGCAACATCGTGATGCTCCAGGATCGGGGCGGCCAGCCTTTCAATCTTGGAAGTAGCAACAGCCATTGGAATTCCAGCGTCATAAATATTCTCGAGGGCGGTGCTGATGCCGGGGAACAGTGGAGCTGAGAGCATCCTGTCCACGTAGTAAGAACGGTACGTGGCGATGGCGTCGTCGACGTGCTCCGCAGGAACTCCTGCAAAGGTTTGGAACGAAACCGAAAGCGGCGGGCCAACCCAGCGTTTTAGTTGCTCCTTTGTCTGTGGCTCGAGCCCCAGCTCTTCCAGTGCCATCGTCACGCAAGAAGTTATTACCGCAGCAGAATCAGTGATCGTGCCATCAACATCAAAAACTACGAGATCTAGATTCATAGTGAAGTTTTCTCAATTTCGCCTTATCTAACTGTCCGGTCCAAGCCTAGCCGACGCAGCAGAAAATCCTTATTTGCCCGCCGATTTGTCGGAATCAAATTCCTGGAAAGTTGAGTGGAAGCAGAATCACAATTGACGGATTGGCCGGCAGGGCTTTACACGTGCTAAAGTTTTCTTCGTTGCCTTCTGAAGGTAAACGTTCAACCACCTGCGCGGGTGGCGGAATTGGTAGACGCGCTAGCTTGAGGTGCTAGTTCCCACTTAACCGGGAGTGCGGGTTCAAGTCCCGCTCCGCGCACAAAAGAAATCCCGGCATTCCAAACGGAATGCCGGGATTTTTCCTTGCTACTACTCGGCTCGGCTAACTCTTGCTACTACCTAGCTCAGTTAGCGGTTAGGTCGGCTACTTAGCTTCCTTCAGTGCCTTCTCAACGTTGTCCAAGAGTTCGTTCCAAGCGACCTCGAACTTCTCAACACCTTCCTTTAGAAGCTGCGCGGAAATCTCATCAAAGTCGATTCCGACCTTCTCCAGTTTGGTGAACAGTTCGTGAGAGTCTGCATAGTTGGGGCGAACCGTGTCACCGGTGAACTCGGCTTCTTCAGCAACTGCACGCAGAGTCTTCTCCGGCATCGTGTTCACGGTGTCCTCTACAGCGAGCTGGTCGACATACAAAGTGGGGGAGAGCGAAGCGTCCTTTACGCCCGTTGATGCCCACAGAGGACGCTGCCTGTTCGCACCTGCACCTTCAAGAGTCTTCCAACGATCGGTCTTCAAGGACTCCTCGTAAGCTTCGTAAGCTAGGCGAGCGTTGGCAAGTCCCATCTTCGAACGGATAGCCTTCGCTTCATCGGAACCCAGCTCATCGAGCTTCGGGTCGATCATTGAGTCGACCCTGGATACGAAGAACGAGGCGACTGAGCGAATCTTGGAAATGTCCAAGCCGCGTTCCAGAGCTTCTTCCAGGCCCTTGAAGTACGCTTCGATTACATCGCGATATTGGTCAACCGAGAAGATCAGGGTCACGTTTACGGATACGCCTGAAGCGGTTGCTTCGGTAACTGCCGGCAGTGACTCCGGGGTCGCCGGAATCTTGATCATCGTGTTCGGGCGGTCAACGCGCTTCCACAGATCCTTTGCCTGCTCGATCGTCTTCATCATGTCTGCGGAGTAACGCGGATCGACCTCAATGGAGACTCGTCCGTCTTCACCGTTGGTCTTTTCATAGATTGGCATGAGCACATCAGCGGCGTCTCGAACGTCGTCAACGATCATTTCGAAGACGGCGTCATCTACTGTCACGTCCTTCGCAGCTAGTTCTGATAGCTGGTCGGAGTAGGCGGTGCCATCACCAATAGCGGCGGAGAAGATCGCGGGGTTCGTAGTGACACCCACGATGTGATCGCGATCGATTAGTTCCTGCAGGTTGCCAGTCCGCAGGCGGGTGCGAGAAAGGTCATCAAGCCAGATTGATACGCCGATGTCAGATAGTTCAGCAAGTTTGTCAGTCATTGTGTTTCCTCCTGTAAAACACCTTAGACATCTAGACTACGTCTTTACGAGTCGATTTATTTTCTTAAGATCCAAAACACCAATTTGTCCCAAGGTTTGGGAGAACTTGTAGTTTCCTTTGAATTAGGGGCGACTACTGCAAGGTCGTCGCGAGCTGGCACATTGTTGAGCGGACCGAATCCGATCAGAGATTGTCCTCCGCCACTGCGAGGTTTTTCGTATTGGCTTCGCAAATCCTTAACACTAATTGCACCGTGAAATTTACGGTCATTAAGTAGGAGTGTAAGCATCATTGCTTGGTCCGAGGATTGCAAATCCTTATTGAGAAGGGTCAGATCTCGATCCCACCCAGACTGGTTCTTGGGTAGCTCTCGGCTCCAAAGCACCACGGGCACAGGCTTCTTAATCCAGATGCCGTCATCTTCCATTTTGACATTGACCGGTTTGCCGCGAGCAATCCAGCCGTTATCAACGAAGTTCTTGTGCACTTTTTTGTAGGTGTGAGTCTTGTGAATCGGTGCGTATAACAACAGCCCTGCCCCGATCAATAGTCCAGCTAAAGAGGCACCAGCAAGGAAACGCAACAACACTGTTATAACGGAGCGAGTGCCGGTGGCTAGGAACCAGTTTTGAAAAATGGCGCTTATTCCACCGTCAACTTGGCCCGCTAGCACGATCGCGTTCAGGATCGCTGCTACAACGCCGATAGCAAACGCTAGGCCGCCCATTCTTTGCATTTCGTCACGGATGAAAACCGTCTTCTTGAACTCATCAAAGTCCTGTAGACGCTCCTGCAAAGCGGTTAGCTCAGCATCGCTAAGATCTTGTCCCATATCTGCAGACTACCTGAGCGCAACCTCGCATTCTGGGCAAAAGAGCCCTCACAGCAGTCGCAGGTTTTACTACCGCAGTGCGCCGTATTCAGGCCTCCACTCGCGACCCACGCAAGCAATCGCGTGCAAAACTCGTAAACTGTTGCCTATGCACATTGACATTTGGTCCGATATCGCCTGTCCGTGGAGTTACCTGGGCGTTAGACATTTGCGCCAGGCTCTGTCAGATTTTCCCCGCAAGGATGAGGTCTCCGTAAGAGTTCATGCCTATTTGCTCCAACCCGAGCTTGATCATGCGCTGGAAGAATCCGAGCCTGACTTCCTTGCCCGCACGAAGGGTATGAGTAGGGAAGAGGTTGACCAGGCACTCGAATCGGTTTCTGCACTGGCCCGCCAAGACGGTATCGAACTGGACTGGGACGCAGCCATAGTGGCTCCCACTTCTAATGCTCACCGCTTGGTTGGACTTGCTCGAGAGATCGATATCGAAAACGACACGACGACCGGACCAGACACCCTAGAGCTCCGCGTACACGAAGCCCTGCAGCGTGCACGGTTCCAGTACGGCATGGACGTCTCCCACCCCGAGTCATTGATCAACATTGCGCAAGACTTCGGCATTGATGGAAGCAGGGTGCTATCCGCCCTCGAAAGTCAAGAAACGGCTGGGGAAGTGTTTTCGGACTTCCAGATTGGCGTGCAAATTGGAATCGGAGCTGTACCGGTATTTATTTTCGACCAGGCATTAATGATGGAAGGAACCCAACCCAAAATCGCCTTCGAAAATGCGCTTGTGACAGCATGGAATCACTCAAATCCTGATGATCCAGTGGAAGGACCTGTGGCCAAGAATGACTAAAACCGTGACGGGAGAACGCATTCGCCTGCGTCTTCCCAATGAGCAGGATGTTCCCGCGATAGTGGAGGCCTGCCAAGATCCCGAAATCGCGAAATATACGACGATTCCCACGCCCTTCAGAAAGGCGCACGCCGAATACTGGATCCGATCGGCCGCACAGAAAGAGGATCCCGAGGTCGACTGGGTTGTTGAGACTCTGGACGGTGAGTTCGTCGGCGTATTCAGTTTCGACGATGCAGATTCCGTTCAGAGCAGCATCAGCGTAGGGTTTTGGGCCGCTCCGCAGGGACGTCGGAAGGGATACATGCGCGAAGCCGGTCGACTCGCCATTGAGTATGCGTGGAAAAATTTCGACGTCGAAAAAATAATCTGGAAAGCCCACATCGGCAACGAAGCGTCCTGGAAATTAGCGTGGAGCCTTGGATTTACCTTTGAGGGCGTGATTCGCCATCACCGTGAATCCAACGGCCGAGTCGTTGACATGTGGCGCGGATCTTTGCTTCGCGGCGAGAAGATGGAGCCCTCCAATGACAAGAGGCTTCCGCGCTATTTTGACGTGGAAGACTACACGGATGTTGATCCGGCACTGCGCCCCTATGACCCCCGGCGCCCACAGATGCTGGTTAAACAGTTCCACGACGTTTACAAGCTCCCCGTGCTGCTTGGTGAAACACCGTCAGCTGACCGCGAGCGCATCCACACGAGGATGGGGCTCGTTTCGGAGGAATACCAGGAGCTCACCGCCGCGCTTTACGGCGAGCGGGCTGGTGAAATCATTGAGCAAGCCCAAATCGAAGCCAAAGAGGCAGATGACCACACTCGCGACACGATTGAAGTTGCAGATGCCCTGGCCGACCTCGTATATGTCATTTACGGAATGGCTTTGGAAACTGGAATTGACCTAGATGCCGTGCTGGAAGAAGTGCAGGCATCAAACCTTTCGAAACTGGGTGAAGATGGCAAACCCATCTACCGCGAAGACGGGAAGGTCCTAAAAGGCCCCGGATTCTTTGACCCAAATATTGCCCGCGCACTCGGGCTAGACAAGGAACAAACTGAATGAGCAAGATCGAAAAGCTACTCCCAAACTTCAACGAACTAACACCTTCAGAATGTGAGCGAATCACGTTTGAAGCCCTGGACGTTTACAAAAAGGCGCTTCAAAACCTGGAGGACGCACCCGCAACGGTATCCGACTTCTTGGAACCCTGGGATGAAGCAAGTGAGCAGTTCGATCGTGTCGTAAACCCGGTCTTCACACTCATGAGCGCTATTGGCGGAGAAGAGTTCGACGCGCTTGAACAAACCCTCGACGAGCCGATGACACGACTCGCCACGTGGATGAACACGAACGAAAAGCTCTATGAAAAGTTCGTTGCACTATCCAAACTAGATCTGGATCCGGAGACCGCATACCTGGTTGAAACCGAGCTGAAAGAGTTCCGCCTGGGCGGTATTGACCTCGATGAGCAGGGTCGCAAGGACCTGGAAGAAGTTGACCTCGAGATCGCGTCCATCGCCACCCAATACGGTCAGAAGGTCGCCAAGATGCTCGGGGAGAAAGTCGAAGTTGGTGGCAAGGAGTACCAGCTCAACAACTTCACGAACCAGCTGGCTCTAAGCGACATTGATGATCCCAGGCAGCGCGAGGAACTACTCGACATTTCAATGAACCGTGGGTTCGGCGGCGATCTTGACACGCGCGACCTCGTCCTCAAAATGGCAAAGGCACGCCATAAGCGAGCACAGATCCTCGGCTTTGAAAACCACGCCCAGATAGTGCTAGAAACCGAAACTGCCCCGTCAGTTGAGGCAGTCTACGAACTTCTAAGCGACGTTTCCAAGGCCGCACTAAAGTCCCTAGAAAAGGAAGCGCAGGTCCTGAAGAAGCGAGCTGCACGCGACGGCCTCGAAGATTTCAAGGCGTCAGACTGGCTGTACTACCAGGAACGCGAAAAGAAGGATGCGCTGGGACTTTCTTCCGACGTTTTGAAGCCGTACCTGGAACTGTGGAACGTCCTTGAAAATGGAGTATTTTTCGCAGCGAACAAAATCTACGGCATTACCGCGAAGCGTCGCTCCGGCCTGCGCGGATGGGACGATTCAATGCGGGTATACGAACTCGAGGACGAGGCTGGCAAATCGCTCGGCATCTTCCTAATCGACCCGTTTACACGTCCAGGCAAGAGTGGTGGAGCATGGATGAACTCCCTAATCCAGGGATATTCCAAGACCGATTACGAATCCATCATCATTAACTGTGCGAACTTCGAACCGGTCGCCGAGGGCGAAGAAAAGTTCCTCGTTTGGGATGAAGTGGAAACCCTGTTCCACGAGTTCGGACATGCCCTGCACGGTTTTCTTTCAAAGACAAAATATGGCTCTACGGCTGGAACGAACGTTCCGCGTGACTTCGTTGAACTGCCCAGCCAGCTGAATGAGATGTGGGCATACCACCCGCAGGTGATTGAAAATTACGCGCGCCATTTCGACACCGGTGAAGTCATGCCCACCGAACTGCGCGAACAGCTGCAGCAGTCCAAGACGTTTGGGCAGGCCCACTCCACGGTTGAGTTCTGCGCCGCTGCGCTACTTGACCAGAAGTGGTATTCGAATGCTGAGATCGACCAGGTCGACGACGTTGCCGAATATGAGCGCAAGGCTTTGGAAGAAGCCGGAGTCAGCTCCGCCCTCGTGCCGCCACGGTATCGGTCAACGTACTTCCCGCACGTGTTTACGATTGGTTACGACGCGGGATACTACTCCTACATGTGGGCCGAAGCGCTAGTCGCTGAATGCGAAAACTGGTTCAGGAACACGGCCGCCCAAAACGGTGACGGTGGTTTGAACCGCGAAGCGGGACGCCAGATCACTGATGCGATCCTATCCAGGGGCTCGTCGCGGGATCCGCAGGAGTCTTTCAAGGCACTTATCGGTCACGATGCATCAGCAGGGGCTATCCTTTCGCGCCGAGGGCTGTAGAGTAGGAGCATGGGTACAAATCCGCAAGACGCACTGAATCGTCTGATCGCAGCATTTGAAGCGCACGCACAAGCCGCTCGCGCAGCCGACCTGGCTGACGCGTCTATTGTGGAGGCCGCGGAGGCTCGCCTTCGCGACGCTTTCTTCACCTACGACGACGTGTTGTTCAACAACTACGGCGTTGACCTTCCATTCGACGTACTCGAAGATGACGACCTCGACGACGATGATTACGACGAAGACGACTATGATGAAAATGGTGATGACGACGAAGAGGATGACTGGGACGACTACGACGACGATTACGATGAAGATGATCTAGACGAAGACTAGGTCAACGCGCGTTCTCTTCGGGGTACCCAACCTCGATTGCGGACACGTCATTCAAAGCATCAACTAGTGGCTGGGGGAGTACGAACTGTGCTCCCTCAGCTATTTGTTTCATCTGGATAGCTGTGCGCGGCCCCACCAGTGCAGACGTCACGCGCGGCTGGTTTGTCAGCCAGGACAGCGCCACGGTGATCGGTGAAGTATCCAAACCATTCGCGGTGGTAAGAACGGCCTCGACAATCCCGGAATTCTTTTCGGTCAGGTACGGCTGGACAAACCCGGAAAGGATCGGGGACGCCGCGCGCGAATCAGGGGGCGTGGAGTGGCGGTATTTTGCGGTCAGCACGCCGCGCGCCAGGGCGGACCAGGCAATAAAGCCGAGACCTTCGGCCTCGATGCCTGGCAAGAGCTCGCGTTCAACACCGCGCTGAAGCAGAGAGTATTCCGCGGAAACTGCGGCAAGTGGGCAGCCTAGTTCCTTCGCCAGGAAATGGATGTGCGCGGTGTCCCACGCACTGTGGTTGGCGATACCGATGTAGCGCACACGGCCTGATCGAAGAGCCATCTCCAGGGTCGAAAGTGTTTCTTCGATCGGCGTGGAACGGTCTGGGCGCTGAAGCAGGTAGACATCGATATAGTCCGTCTGAAGAGCCTCTAGCGACCGGTCGATTGATCCCAGCAGTGCGTTGCGGGACGCAGAAAAACGGTTGCCGTCCTCGGTGGGGACGTAGCCGCCCTTGGTTACGATTACGACGTCGTCTCGGCGGGTCTCCGTTGAAGCCAGAACTTCGCCGACCGTGCTCTCGGATGAACCTTCACCGTAGGTTGGGGAGGTGTCAATCACGTTGCCGCCAGCTTCGCGGAACTCATTCCAGATGCTCTCCGCTTCTGGAAGTGGCGTGTCGCGCCCCCACGTCAAAGTTCCAAGTCCGATGGGGGAAACCTCTAAACCAGTATTACCGAGTAGTCGATGTCGCATGTCTCATAGAGTAGCTGACAGATTGCAGGGATAGGGTTAGGGATTATGAATTGGCTTGAGGCAATAATTCTTGGACTGGTCCAGGGACTTACCGAGTTCCTTCCCATTTCGTCATCCGCGCACTTGCGTATCGTTGGCGAACTTATGGGCATGGACGATCCTGGTGCAGCGTTTACCGCGATTACCCAGATTGGTACTGAATCCGCGGTTTTGATCTACTTTTGGAAAGACATCGTTCGGATCATTTCGAAGTGGTTCAAATCGATGCCCTGGGTCAAACCAGACAGCCGTATCGATTCGCAGGATTCCGACGTTCGACTCGGTTGGATGATCATTGTCGGCTCGATCCCCATCGGCGTGTTGGGGCTTCTGCTTGAAAACTGGATCGACCACTCGTTTAGAAACCTGTGGATCACTGTGACAATGCTTGCATTCTTCGCGATCCTTCTAGGTGCTGCCGACAAGTTCATGCCGCGCAGAAAGACCCTAGACAAGATGAGCTGGCGCGACGCGATCCTCTACGGACTTGCCCAAGCCATGGCCCTGATTCCGGGTGTGTCGCGTTCTGGTGGCACCATCACCATGGGCCGGTTCTTGGGATATACCCGCGAGGCCGCAGCTCGGTACTCATTCCTGCTAGCGATGCCCGCCGTGTTCGCATCCGGCTTCTACAAGGTGTACAAGGTCGCTGTAGGAGGCAACAGCATTTACGTTGGCCCCACAGTTGTTGCAACGCTGATCGCATTCGTTGTGGGTTACGCTGTCATTGTTTGGTTCTTGAAGCTAGTATCGACGCGCTCCTACCAGCCGTTCGTGATTTACCGAATCGTTCTTGCTGTCGTCATCGCAGCACTGTTAGGAGCCGGCGTACTGAGCGCTATTCCGACGACAGGTATGTGATTTCATGACTCTTCCTGCCGCCCTGCTGTTCGACATGGATGGCACTGTAGTTGACACTGAGAAGTACTGGGAGATAGCCGAGCACGCTTTCTTCGAGGATCGCGGTGTCCACTGGACTTCTGAGATGGGACGCGAGCTCACCGGAATGTCAATGGTTGACTCGGTCTCCACGATGGCTCGCAAGTCGGGCTTAGAACTCGACTTGGACGACACGATCGCAGAAATGAACTCGCGCGTGCGCGACCTCGTACTTGAGCATGGTGCCCCGTGGCTCCCAGGTGCCCTGGAGTCTGTCCAACTGGCGCACGACCTAGGTATCCAAACTGCATTGGTTACGTCATCTTGGACGGTGTTCGTAGATGCCGTATTGGAACGCGGCCCAAAAGGTGCGTTTGATGCGGTGGTGACTGGTGATGAGGTTGAGTTCGGCAAACCTCACCCACAGCCCTATCAAAAGGCCGCAGAACTTCTTGGAGCCAAGGGCCACCAATGCATGGCATTTGAGGATTCTCCATCGGGAGTGCACTCAGCTATTGCAGCCGGGGCAATGACCTTCGTGGTGCCGGGGGACAATCCCGTGCCCGAAGACCTAGAGGTAACTTTTATCGACTCCCTAGAGGTAATAGACCACGCCTGGATCAGCCAATATTGGAACGCTTGATCTCCAAGACTCTTTGAAGCCCTTCTTCAGAAATGTCCGGCGTTTCAGACGAATACAACGGACACAGTTTCTGCACCCCACACCAGTTACAAAGCACCTGCTTTTTCGGTGGGAAGAACTGTTTGCGAGCCGCGTCCTCGATGTCATTCCAAATCTGGACCAGGTAATGTTCAAACGCGTCAACCTGTTCGCGCGTTGGATCCATGGTTAGCGTGCGGCCATCGCCAAGGAACACCAGTTGAGTGCGGGCGGGCAGTCCGAACTCGGACTTGTCAAGTAGCAAGGCATAGAACCGCATCTGGAACAATGTGTCTTCGATGTAGCGTTCTTTCGGCGACTTGCCAGTCTTGTAATCGACGATTCGTAGCGCCCCGTTTGGTGCCTTGTCGATGCGGTCGATAAAGCCGTGCAGAGCGATTCCATCTGTGATGTCAACGCGAATAAATTTCTCGCGTGCAAGAGGCTCCAACCTGGTCGGGTTTTCCATCGCAAAATACTGTTGGACGAGTGCGCGAACGTCTTGCTTCCATTTTTTCAGCAGAACTTCGTCTTGGAACATCGCCAGGAAGTCCTCATTGTTTGCGAACTGCCTGTCGTATGCGGGCGCAATTAGCTCCGACGCGGCCTCCTGCGTTCGATCTAGTGCAGGCAGGTCGTAAAGGTCTTCGAGTACTGAATGCACAAGAGTTCCGCGCGTGGTCGCTGGAGATGGTGGCTCCCGAAACCCATCGACCTGGATCAGCCGGAATTTCATTGGGCATTGCAACCAGGTCTTAGTGGACGTAGCTGATAGGGCCTTGCGGCGCGAACTCGAATCACTCATGGAACTACCGTACCGCGAGTATTGGACACTCATTTCACAGTGGGGTCCGTTACTGAGAACTTTTGCCACCACCATTAGGATAGATACCGTGAATTCTTCCCTCGAATACCCAGTTCCCGATATCGTGCAGCACCCGCTCGGCCAGGCAGCCAGACGCGGGCCACTTCGGGCTGGTGAGCGCGTCCAAATCACCGATCCTAAAGGCCGCCTTCACACGGTGATGCTGGTGCCCGGTGGTCGTTTTCAAAGTTCGCGCGGCGCCCTTGACCACGACGACATTATCGGACAGCCAGAAGCCGTCACCCTTTTCGACGGGAAGCTCCAGTTCCAAGTCGTTCGCCCGCTACAGACGGATTACGTCATGTCAATGCCGCGCGGAGCCGCGATCGTCTACCCAAAGGATGCCGCCCAGATCGTCGCGTTTGGCGATATTTTCCCAGGCGCCCGCGTCCTCGAGGCCGGAGTTGGGTCAGGCTCTTTATCCATGTCGCTACTACAAGCGGTTGGAACGACCGGCAGCCTGCATTCGATCGAACGCAGGGAAGACTTTGCAAAGATCGCGCAGGGCAATGTTGACCTCTGGTTTGGGGGCCGTCACCCGGCCTGGAAGGTCTCCGTTGGCGACTTCAATGACGTCGCTCTGAGCCTGCAACCAGAAAGTGTTGACCGCGTCGTCCTCGACATGTTGACGCCTTGGGAATGCCTTGAAGCTGCCGAACACGCCCTGGTTCCCGGCGGCGTCCTAACGATTTACGTCACGACCGTCACGCAACTTTCCAGATTGCACGAGGACGTGACTGCGACCCGGCGTTTCACAAGGCCACAGGTCTGGGAATCCTCAATCCGATCGTGGCATTTGGATGGTCTGGCGGTACGACCCGATCACCGCATGGTTGCCCACACGGGTTTCTTGTTTACTACGCGGAAGGTTGCTCGAAAGTCGCTCCCTCAAGAACGAGGACACCGTCCCGCACCGTCTGCCGAAGGGCTGGAAGGCCAGTGGAATCAAGAAGAGGGCTGGAGTGAAAATAAGGAGCTGAATCCAACAGTTTCACCGAAGAAACTTCGCCGTTCAATTAGAGACGTGGCAACAAAGTCGCGAACCTGGCTCAGCCACGATGAAGCACCGGATTCGCGCTCCCAGGAGGAAGTCGTTGAGTAATAATTTCGCAGAGTCACAAATAGAGGAGTTGAAGCGAGCGCTCATCTCGCTCGAAGGTAAGAATGAGCGCCTGACCGGCGCTTTGGTGACTGCGCGCAACGAGCTTCAAAACATGCAGGAACAGGTGGACGCGGTCACCGAACCACCCGCGCAGGTTGGCACCTTCCTGGAAGCCTTCACGGATCTGCGCGAAGCCGAAGTGGCGGTCAATGGCCGTATCATGCGTCTCGGCGTGGCGCCGCAAGTTGATCTGCTGGGCTTAAGCGTCGGTCAAGAGGTCCGCATTGATGAACGCATGATCGTTGCCGATGTGCTGAAATATCGCCGAACCGGGCAAATGGCGTCAGTCGTGGAAATCGTGGGAGTCGACCGCGTCCTCGTAAATATTGACGCAGGTACAACGCGAATGGTTCTACTTGCGGGAAGCCTGCGGCACGGAGGCGTGCGCCCTGGCGATTCGCTCCTGATCGATACGCGTGCAAACGTTGCGATCGAAAGGATTGTACGCGAGGACGTTGAGCAGCTTTTGCAGCCAGAAGTACCGGATGTTACCTACGCCGATATTGGCGGGCTGCAGGAACAGATTGACAAGGTTCGCGACGCGGTTGAGCTACCGTTTACTCATCCTCAGCTGTACCGCGACTACGGATTGCGCGCCCCGAAGGGAATATTGCTCTACGGTCCGCCCGGGTGTGGAAAGACGTTGATTGCGAAGGCCGTGGCTAGCTCACTCGCACGTGCGAAGGGTCGCTCGCAGCCCTACTTCCTGTCTGTGAAGGGCCCCGAGCTACTCAATAAGTTTGTGGGGGAAACTGAACGCCACATTCGCTCGATTTTTGCGCGGGCTCGGACGCTGGCATCTCACGATGACCCGGTCGTCGTGTTTTTTGACGAGATGGAAGCGCTCTTCCGAACTCGGGGAACGGGAATTTCTTCCGACGTGGAAACAATGGTTGTCCCGCAGTTGCTTGCCGAAATGGACGGCGTTGAATCGTTAGACAACGTGATCATTATTGGCGCGTCAAACCGGGAAGACATGATCGATCCCGCGGTGCTTCGTCCGGGACGCCTGGACGTTCGAATTCGCATTGATAGGCCGACCAAGCAGGGTGCATACGAGATCTTCTCGAAGTACCTCACCCCGGATCTGCCTTTTGCCGATGAAACCATCACGGAATACGGTTCGCCTGAAAACGCGGTGTCACAAATGATGAAGGGCATCGTCGAAAAGATGTACAACGACAGCCCCGAAACGGCATTGTTTAGGCTGATACTTTCAACCGGAATAAATAAGACGATCTTCGTATCTGACATCGTCTCAGGCGCGATGATCGCCGCCATCGTGGAGCGTGCAAAGAAGTTTGCTGTGAAAGACACCCTGGAAGGTAAACCCGGCATCACGGATCGACATGTGCAGCAAGCATTTGAAGAGGAAATGCTAGAGACTATGGACCTGGCGGCAACTACGACACCGCAGGAGTGGGCCCGTGTTACTGGGCTACGCGGTGACGACGTGGTCTCGGTAGTTTCGCTTAAAGACATGGAGGGAGCCAAATGAGTTTTGATCCAAATGCCCGCGTGCTAGGAACTGAAACAGAATTCGGCGTGATTGACGCCGCTGACCCCGGCGCAAATCCAGTAGTTCTTTCTGCCGAAGCTGTTGAAACCTACGCGCAAGCCGTCACCACTGGCGAGGTTGTCCGCTGGGACTATGCGGGTGAAGACCCACTTAATGACGCCCGCGGATACCGCCTGCAGCGCGCCAACGCACACCCTTCAATGCTCACCGATGATCCGTATCGATTGGCGCCTTCTGGAGGAGTCGAATACCAGGAACGCCCCGGCGAGTATGAACGCTACATGCAGCGCGCCACCTCGGTTGTTTTGCCAAATGGTGGTCGCTTCTACGTTGACCATGCGCACCCGGAATATTCAAGCCCGGAAACTACCGATCCTAAGACAGCAGTACTTTATGACCGTGCCGGCGACGAGGTCGGACGCCGCGCAATGCAGGAGTGTAAGCAACGCGGCCTCGAACTGGTTCTGTATAAGAACAACACGGATGGAAAGGGCGCATCATATGGCGCCCACGAGAACTACCAGGTTCCGAGAGATATAGATTTCGATGACATCGTGCGGGTCTTGACCCCATTCTTCGTGACGCGTCCGATCATTTGCGGAGCGGGTCGCGTCGGGATCGGGCAGCACTCTGAAAATGCCGGATTCCAAATTTCGCAGCGCGCTGACTTCGTGGAGAACGACGTCGGACTTGAGACGACCTTCAACCGCCCGATTATCAACACGCGCGATGAGCCTCACGCCCCGCGCGAAAAGTATCGTCGCCTGCACGTGATTAATGGCGACGCGAATCAGTTTGACGTGTCAACCTATCTTCGGATCGGAACGACAGCTCTGGTTTTGCGTGCACTGGAAGGCGACCTCGACTTGACTTGGGAGGGGCTGGCGCTTGATCAAAACCCAATCAAGACGACCTGGGACGTGTCCCACGATTTGACGCTCAGCGCCAAGATTGACCTGAAATCCGGCCGATCCGTAACCGCGATTGAGCTGCAGCGTATGTATCTTGAGCTCGTGCGCGAACGTGTGGACCTTTCAGCTGATGACGAGGGGCTACTGGCAACTTGGGAACGAGTTCTCGACGGACTCGAAACCGACCTCGCCTCCGTTGCCGCTGACGTCGAGTGGGTTGGAAAGTACCTGCTATTCGACCGTCAGCGCGAGCGCCTGCAAACCACGTGGGATGATCCGCGCCTGGCCGCAATGGATTTGCAGTGGGCGGATTTGCGCCCTGACAAGTCACTTGTAGGCGCCCTTGACCACGCCGGTCGCGTTCGACGCCTATTTGACGAGGGCGAGGTTGCGCAGGCTGTAAGTAATCCGCCTGCTGGAACGCGTGCACATCTGCGGGGGAGGGCAATTTCTGCATTCCCAGAAGTCGTGAAGGCGTCGTGGACTTCGATCGTGGTGGATCAGCCCGAAAAGGATCAACTGGTTCGAATACCACTTCCTGAACCGGCAGATCAGGGCTCTGACGCGTCGCTACAAGCCATCGAACGAGGTCGGGTAAATGAGCTGATTAGCCTGTTCGAGTAGGCTTAATTTAGCAATGAAAATATTCGCGATTTAACTGTAAAAATCAAAGTTTTAGCAAGGAGTTTCAAATGGCTCAAAAGTTCGCCCCCGGCGGCAAATCAAACGAGGAAGAAAACCACGACGAAGCCGGCGGACAAGTTTTCGCTGAAAAATCGAGCATCGACGACCTGCTTGATGAAATCGACACGGTCCTAGAGACCGACGCGCAGAGTTTCGTGCAGGGCTTCGTGCAAAAGGGCGGCCAGTAACGCCCTCGGAAATGCTGGATACGCAACCAACCTTTTTAGGTCGATAGAAGGAAACCTTTGAACCGCAGAATCTTCGGAATCGAAACGGAATACGGCATCATGTGTGCCGGCAAGGCCGGGCAGCCATCGCCGCTGGACGCGGAAGAATCAGCTCAGGTGCTGTTCCAGCCGCTGGTCAACATGGGTCGGTCAACGAACGTGTACTGGCGAAACGGGGGCCGAATCTACCTGGATGTCGGCGCTCATCCCGAATTCGCAACCGCCGAATGCGACACGATCGAAGATATTATCCTGCAGGTTCGCGCCGGCCAAGAACTATTCGCTGACCTGTGCACGCTGGCAAACAAGCACCTTGAAAAGGAAGACATTCCCGGCACCATCCACATGTTTTCAAACAACGAGGACGCGCAGGGGAACTCGTTTGGATGCCATGAAAACTACCTGCTACGCCGGTCCAGGCGGTTCCGCGAGGTAGCTGACGCGCTCGTCTCCTTCTTCGTGACCCGTCAGATCGTCACGGGGTCTGGACATATTCATCGTGAGGGCGAGGCTCGCATGGGGTATTCACCGCGAGCCGCTCACATGGATGACGCGGTGTCCTCGGCGACGACCCGGTCGCGCCCAATTATCAACACGCGCGATGAACCGCTGGCTGATGCGGGGGAGTACCGCCGCCTGCACGTGATCGTGGGCGACACGAACGTTTCAGAGAGCTCGACCGCGGTCAAGGTCACGATGACTCACCTGATTCTTTCCGCGGTTGAAAATGGCGTCCGAATCGCTGACCTAGCACTCAAAGATCCCATGGAGGCGATTCGCGAAATCGACAGGCACATTGGTGCAAATCCCGAGATTGAGTTGGAAGACGGCCGCCGGATGACGCCAGTGCAGATTCAGCGTGAACTCAAGAAGCGCGCCCTGGCTGTTGTGGATCAGTCCGAAAATGACGAGCTCACTGATCGCATGCTTGACCTGTGGGATCGCGCATTGGATGCGGTTGAATCAGGGGATTACTCGGCTATTGACACTGAGCTGGACTGGGCTATCAAGAAGCGTCTGATCGACCGTTTCGTTGAACGCTCCGGCGCTTCGCTGGATGATCCGCGAGTTCTGCGCCTCGACCTGGCATATCACGACATCACAGGTAACTCCCTACAAAGGCGGTTGGAAGGTGCCGGCCAGATGGTTCGCCTGACAGAGCCGGGTAAAGTTGAGCGCGCCAAGAGAATTCCTCCAGAGACCACCAGGGCGCACGTGCGTGGCAACCTAATTGCCGCTGCGGAAGACTATCGCCGAGACCTTGCGGTTGACTGGCTGCACCTGCGTCTAGATGACCACCGCGCACCAAACGTGATCCTGTCCGATCCGTTCTCCACCTCAGATTCGGGAGCGGACAAGATCATGGAACTCATCCGTGAACAGGACACCGGAGCGGGGATGTTCGCATGAAAAAAATCCAGCGCCCGTCCAGG